>CAYUJK010000040.1:0-5462 GCA_964444895.1 uncultured Roseivirgaceae bacterium | reverse complement strand
CATTTATTCGGAAGTTCATCTTTTGCCCAATAGTCCGCATTCGTTTTGGCTTTTTCATCCCTGGTTTGAGCCTACTCTGCGCCTCGTTTATACGTTCCTGGAAAGGACATTTTAGCCGACTAAGTGATCTCTAAGCTTCTGTGTGGCAGGTAGAATCCGCGTGGATGAAAAAGATTGTGATGAATATGGAATGAATACATCGAACCGGTTTTACGGGTTGGTCACTTCAAAGGTGCTTTGGCCTTATTTTTTCAGAAGTTCAATTTCTACACGTACATTTCTACCGGCCTGTTCGGACTTCTTGTCGTAGAGCATCTTTTTGCCACCCCAGCCTTTCAGCTCCATCCTTTTTTCGTCGATGCCTTTCTGCATAAGCCACAGCTTGATGACATTGGCGCGTTCTTTCGACAGCGCCTTAGCCGATCCCTGTCCGTGAATGTTGTTTTCGGTAACTTCAAAAAAATTGGTGTCGCCATCGCGAAGCTTTACGATCTTGCCGGCGGCATTTCCGTTGGTATGACCGTGAATCCGGATTCTGAGCGATTCATCTTCCCGCAGCATATCCAGCAGGCTATTGAGTTCATACCTGGATTCTGGCTTCATAACAGCCGCGTCATTGTGAAAATACACGTGAAACATGGTGATGATATCGCCGGGATTGTGCCTCGCCAGCTGAAAGTTCACTACGGCACTGCCATCTTCGCTTACCGTCACGTTAGGGTCATTGGCCGCCAGGGGGTCTTCCAGGTTAAGCGCTACCTGCTGCTTCACAAAACCGAAAATATCGCAAATAAAGACCACTTTCTTTTCAGCAGTTCCGGGGTCGGGCACCACTACAGGCTCATTGGTATTCAGGGTGGTGATGGCTTTGTTTCTCAAGGCATCTACTACGGTAACCGCTCCCGCCACTTCCTTCAGGGTAGTGGCATTTACGGCATTGAACAGGTAATTAAATCCTTCGCCGGAAGCCACCGGCTCTTCTTCTTTCACTTCTATTTTGGGCACCTTACGATCAGGGTTTTCCGTAGGATCGGCAAAAATCTGTTGGCTTCCTGTGGCCACCGCACTTTTGTTTGTCCCAATTTCTATAAACTCATCCTGTTCTACTTTTACATTTTTAAACACCCAGGCATCCGCGAATTCAGCCGTATTCCGGTATTCTACCCATTTAGCCTTTGCCAACTCAAGGTCCATGGTAGCCAGCACATATACATAGAAGATGTGTTTGCGGGGGCTTTTGCCCACTTTGGAATTTTCTCCGCGCTTGTTAATTGCGGCGGAATAGCGCACTGCATTCGATTGAATATTAAATGCCCCCACCACCAGGTAGTAGCCCTCACCTAACACGGGGATATCGTTCAAGGGCTTTATCGAAGCACTGGCAAGGTGTCCAAACGTGAAAAAAATAATAAACGAACTAAAAACGAGAACAATTCTCTTGTTTGGTTTCATAGATGTGTGTTGTGTGTAATAAAAACAAATCAACGGAACTTAGCCCGCTGGAAACTTCCTGTCAACACATACGTCAATTTGAAGGAAGTAACGAAAATCTGGTCTTTGTCGCCCGCACCTCCGCGGTTGTTTGACGGGTGCTCGTGGCCATAGCCGCCATGGGCCCTGTACGTATTGCCATCGTAGGGCGAAACGTAGGTAATTTCCCGTGCTACGGCATTGATTCTTTCAAACTCTCTGGGGCTGCCGGAAATCACAGCCGTCGGTTCCAGGGAGCGGTTTGACATCGCCCGTGCCAGATCGCTGTCAAGTGCCCCGAGATCTACAAAATGGCCACTCACATCATCAATATAATCGGTAAAAAGGTATTTATATCCAAGCTCAAAAGCGAAATCCATTCGCTTGCTGAGTCTGGCGCGCACACCAATTCCCATGGGTATGGAGAGTTGAATAGGACTGTAGGGCTCTACATTATAGTGTTCGCTGAATTGCCCTTCTGTACCTAAATCTCTCAATTTCACCCACTCTCCGGCATTTTCGAGGGGTACAGGTCCGCTGGGGTCGTGGTAGTAGAAATCGGGAACTTTGCCTTTGGGCTCGTGGTAAAACACTGCCACTCCTGCAAACACGTAGGGAGTGAACGGCACGCGATTCAGGAAGGTGCCGTGATTGCCAAAAATATCCCACATTCCCTGTACAGAAAGTTCGTAAAGATTATTTCTGAAAGACAAGTTTCTCACGTAACGGAATTGCGCATTGGCATCACCCGACTCTGTAGAGTTAAAATCATCGCCGCGAATCCTGCTCCACGAAAATCCCCCTCGAAACGAAAGATTTGGCGTATAACGATACACGGCATACGCTCCCACGCCCGGTCTGGTGAGTGAAAGATCGGTACTGAAACGCTTCTCCGTAGGAGCCAGGTCTCCGAAGTAATTGTTGAAGTTTACGTTTAGCTCGGCAGATAAGTACCTCTTGCTCTTATTGAAATGGATCGATCCTCCCCTGTATTTGGAGATCATCCTGTTTCTTTTCTTTAAATAGGACTTTTTTCGCATGTTTTGCGCTTCAGCGCTATCAGCCGCCATTACCGAAAAAAGGACTATTAGTATGGATACTAAAAATCTTAACCTCATAAATATTGCTATTTCCTATTCGTCAAAGTCAAATAAACCCCAAAATATTAATAATTTTTCATATTACTAATAATTTATCCCGGCAAATATACCGCTAATAAGTCAATATGCATAAGTCGCGGTTTCTTTTACTTCCGTTGAGCTGAAGTATTGATTATCAACTGTTTTGGGTACTATGCGTTGCGGAAGGAATCTGTTTACCCCTTATCGCGATGGCGAGCTTACCTGTCCCACCAGGTTCGCTGGCGATTTACCTTCAGGTCTTGGAGCAAGGACGATTTCGCATTGATGGTGAGGTGATACGACTGGTACCGTCCAAACGGCACCCAGTTAAACGACATTTGCCAGCAGTGCATATCTCGCGAAGCCCGTACGCTGGTTTGCGTAATTTGCTTAGCCACAAAATCATACCCGGAGTTGAACCCGATATTCCATTGCTCGGTAAGGGTGATTTGGCCGCTCATCTGCAAGCCCTGCACGATCCTGGCCGGATTGTGCCCCTGTTTGGTGTAGTTGAGGTTGTAGTTCAGGTTCAGCGACCAGGGAATATTGAAGTCGACATAGAGGTCCGGATTGTACTTTATAAAGTCGCGTACCAGTTCTTCTTCGGGGGTCAGCGGCTGGTCTATTTCATCCATCCGCTCCGAAGTCTCCTTAGCCCCCTTGGGGCGGAAGTTGATGGTAAGCCCCAGCCGGGCACTCGATAGTTGACCTATTCCATTTCCGGAATTCCAGGCATAAATGTCTCGTCTTCTTTGCACGGCCACCGGATCGCCACTTCGGTTTACCGTCATGCTGTCCAGCTCCCAATAGTAGGGATCTATGGTAGTAGAAAAGTTGACGTCGAGGCGCTTGTTAAAGAGCTTGGTTCGTGCTCCGAGGTTGAAATTCCCCAGCTTGAACGAATCAGCTAAAAAATTGTAGTTTGAGCTTACATTGAGGTTTTCGAAAATCGCCACTTTGGTAAACTCGTTTACGGTATCTTTTTTCGACTTCACTTTCATTTCCAGGTTGTTGGAAAGCGAAAAACTCATGGTGGCGCTTTGGCCGGCAGTAGGGGTGCCGTATAAGAAACCCTCGTATCGCGATAGCTGGCGTACCGTACCGGCCGTATCCACAACCATTTCCTTGAAATAGTCAAAGCGATCTGCCGAAAGATCGGGGCTCAAACTCATGGATACGTTTGGCCGCATCACGTGCCTGATGGCCCTCACATAGCCCTTTTTTAAATACACAGTCCCATAAATATTGGTATTTAAGCTAGCCCCGCCGCTGTACCGGTAAAACCGGGAAAATTCCTGGAGGGTATCTATCCGCACCGCATTCTGCTCGGGAATAAAGGTATAGTCCAGTTTTTTGAAATACCATGTTTCGTCGTAGCTAAAGCTCGGGTTCAGCGTGAAAAACTTAAACAGTTTCAGCGTGGTAGATACGGGTATACGGTGCTGCATTCCGTTTTGCGATCGTTGCCAAAGCGTAGGAAGGTTTCCAGTAGAAAAAGCGATAACGGAGTCGGCCATCTCTTCAGAAAGGTTGGCCACGTTATACCCGGAGGGCCTGCGCAGCGAACTGTTTGTCATCCTGTTAGAGGAGTTCATCGAATAGGAGAAATTCAGCTTTTTGTACCAGGCGTCGCTTTTACTTCCCACATTTTTCAATGGATTCACCCGCGACATATTCAACGACAATTCGGGCAAAAGCAGGGTCGCTTCTTTCGTATTCACATTTTGCTGGAAGCGCCCACGTGCCGACAAACTGAATGGCGTACGCCGGAAATTAGTGGAGTATGAGATGCTCGAATTGAAGTTTTGCTGAATAGTATTGGCCAGGTTGATGGTAGGGTTATTTTGGTTGTACGAAGAAGTACCCAGGTTTAGCGACGCCGAAAAGCGGCTGGCTCCTACGGATTTGGGTGTATGGCTCCAGTTTAGCCAAAAGTCTTTCACCACGGTGGAATCCACCTCGCTCAGCGCCTTCTGGTTGTTGTATCGCATGTTCAAAAAGCCATTGAACTTGTAGCGGCTCAGGTACGAGGATGACAGGTTGAGCCCCCAGCTTCCTTTGGAGTAGATCTCGCCGAGAATTTCCAGGTCGGCATACTCACTCAGGGCGAAATAGTAACCTCCGTTCCTAAGGCTAAATCCCCGCCGCTTCTCTTCACCATAAGTAGGCATTACTACGCCTGAAGACTTCTTATTGGGCATAGGGAAAATACCGAACGGAAACCCAATGGGTGTGGGGATTCCCTTAACGGCTATAAACCCCGGACCGCTCACAATCTTATTGTTCGGGATCAGCTTTATCCGCTCTGTTTGGATATGAAAGTGAGGCTCGGGACGGTTGCAGGTAGTATAGATGGCATGCTTCACAAACATCTCGTTTTTCTCGTTTTTGAATACCGTGTTTCCCCGCATGTTGGCATCGCCCTGCTCCGTTACCACGCCCTTGCTGATGGCCTTTTTAGTTTTGAAGTTGTAGGTAATTTCGTCGGTGTAGTAGGTTTGCCCACCGTCTTTAAAGATGGGCTTTCCGATGGCCTTGCCCGTAGAGTCCGTTACCCCCCTTGCTTTCATGACGTGGGTTTGGTAGTTGATGTCTACCTCGGCTGCCTCAAGTTCTATGGTACCATAGGTAATCTTGGCATCGCCGTAGAGGCTCACTATCCTGTTTACCACATCGAAATTAATAGAGTCCTTGGCAGAGTAAATAATGGTGGTTTCAATGGTGCTTTTTTGGGGTTCGGCCTTCAGGCTGTCGCCAGCAAGGTGCGCGGAGTCAAGGCTTTGCAACGACAGCGAATCGATCGAAAGCGAATCAAAAGGTGAGGGTGCTGAAACCGGAGAAACCGCAGCCGAATCAGCGGGGGGAATCTCC
>CAYUJK010000039.1:0-15712 GCA_964444895.1 uncultured Roseivirgaceae bacterium | reverse complement strand
TCTCAAAAGCACACGCGTCCTTTCTGGGGCCATGGCGAACCCGTCCGGTTTATCTGGCATCTCAGCGAAAAGACACGGAAGGAAAAACTGAAGGGGGTATATGCAGTTTTACAGGAGTATGCCTCGTCCAACGACCAGTTTTATCCCAAACGGGACCTTGCTTTTCGCTTTAATGGAAAGGCCGACGAAGACATCTGGGGTCTGAATGCGCAAGATATACCATACCGCACCGTAGAAATAGGCGCTCAGGCAGAAATAGTGGGCCTGGTGAACGAATTGCCGCCCGGAGACTATTCCGCCAAGATTAAATTTAATGCGGCTAACCTCAAAGATGACAACGGCGGTGTGGTAGCTTCGCTGGCCCTGAAGGTAAAAGACCACTGGCTTTGGGCCGCCATTATCCTGTCCTTATCGATATTCTTTTCTTTTATTACCAATAAATGGCTGAACACCCGCCGGCAGAAACTGGAAATACGCAACATGATTGCCGAGCTGAGTCCGGCATGGCTCAGCCTCGAACCGCCCACCCTGGGAACGGTAAAGGCCAAGTCTACGCTGAAGCTGGTAGAAGACCTTTCAAAAAAGATATACATTTCCAACCGGGAGATCATCGACCAAAAGCTGGAAGAAGTGAAGGTGCAGATCAAATACCTTGATAAGGCCCGCCAGCTGCGCAAAAAGATAGAAAAGACGGCACTCACGGGGATGAAATACCGTAGGGCCATAAAAAACTACCGGCAGATTAGCGATAAAATTGGCAGCGACAAGATAGACGACACGCTGGGGGCTGAAATAGAAGCCGCGCTGGACAAGCTCGATTCGTGGTTTCAGCCAGGACAGTTTGAACAATGCTATGCCAAGAGCCTGGAGCAAGACGTAAAGAGGCTTATCGATGAAGTGGGCAATGCAGATGATTTTCCAAGACATTACAAGGACGATTTTATGCTGGTGTTCGAAGATTTAAAAAACCTGGACGACAGTAAAAAGGGAACCGAAGACGAAGAGGAGCTCTACGCCGTGGTAAAAGTGCTGTGGGAAAGGCGGCACAAGGAGGAGGTACTCAAGTCCCTCGTACAAAACTACCGAAAGCACAAATCGGTTAACCTGCTTTTCGACGAGGTAGACCGGCTGGAATGGGAAAACCTGAAGAAGCTACACGAGCAAAACGCACTCCAATTTGTGAGTCCGGTGCCGGGGTCGCTCAGCAAAATAGAAACCTTCCAGCCGGTGTGGTTTCGGGTATTTCCCGATAACCCCCTTGATGCCAACAACTATTTGTTCAAGCGCGGATTGAAGTTCAAATGGGAAATCACCATTTTCCCGCATGAAGGATTTCTGCGGCGAATCATGAGGTGGATAGGCCAAATCATCCAGGCGACTTATGCCAAAAAACCACCCAAGCTAAAACCCACTACCAACGAACCAAAAGTAGTACAGTTCATTCCGCTACGGTCAGATATCAACTACCAAGTGACCGCTTTCTACACAGACCTGGCAGGCAATAGTGATCAGTTGAAAATTAAAGGCCCGGAGAAGCTAAGGATAAACCACTCCACCATTTTCAGCATCAACATGGCCTTTAAAAACATCGAGCTCTTTGCGCTGGTTGCTGCCTGGCTGGTGGCGGGTGTCAGTGGCTTACTTACATTTTATTACAAAAACGACACCTTTGGCCAGATAAGCGATTACCTCACCCTGTTTTTGTGGGGCGCCGGCGTAGACCAAACCAAGAATTTCATTCAAAATTTCCAGGTGTATACGCAGAAGAACGCCCGCGAGTCAAAGTGATGCTATAGTATAAACTGGCTCAGGTCTTTGTTTTTCACAAGGCCTGACAGGCGTTCCCGTACCATGTCTTTGGTAATGACTACCTGTGCATTGGCGCCTATCACGTCGGGCACGTCGTAGAGCAGGTCGTTGAGCAAAGTGCTCAGCACGGTATGCAGCCGGCGGGCGCCGATATTTTCTACCTCTTCGTTGATCTGAAATGCAATTTCGGCTATTTCCTCGATGCAGTCATCCTGAAAAGACACCTCTACTTCTTCGGCCTTGAAAAGCGCCATGTATTGTTTGGTGAGGGCATTTTTGGGCTCGGTGAGTATCCTTACAAAGTCTTCGCGCGTCAGGTTGCTGAGTTCTACACGTATCGGAAATCTTCCCTGTAGCTCGGGAATAAGGTCAGAAGGTTTGGCTACGTGAAAGGCTCCGGCAGCGATAAACAATATGTGGTCGGTTTTTACCACGCCGTATTTGGTAGATACGGCGCTGCCCTCTACGATAGGGAGAAGGTCTCTTTGTACGCCCTCCCGGCTTACATCGGGCCCCGAGCCTTTACTGCCTTTGCCGGCAACTTTATCAATTTCGTCTATGAAAATAATTCCCGAATTTTCTGCTTTGGTAATGGCTTCCTCCTTCACCTCGTCCATATCAATCAGCTTCGCCGATTCTTCTTCCATCAGTATTTTTCGGGCTTCTGCTATTGAGACCCTTCTTTTCTTGGGTTTTTTGGGCATCATGCCGCTGATCATTTCCTGCAGGTTGATCATCGAGGCTTCGTCGATCATTCCGCCCCCGATCATCCCTATTCCTGCGTTGGCGGGGATCTTCACATTGATCTCTATCTTGCGGTCTTCCAGTTCCTTGTTCCTTATTTTTTGCCGGAAGCGCTCCCTCGTCTTTTCATTCAGCTCCGTATCGCTCAGGGCGGTGTCGTCCTGGGTACCCGATTCGAGCTGTGCGGTGCCGGCGCCCGGTGTGCTGAACACATTGGGGTTGCCTTTGACGGGCGGGATGAGGGCGTCGAGGATAATTTCTTCTACTATTTGCTCGGCCTTCTCTTTCACCACTTCTTTTTTCTTCGTTTTCACCAGGTTTACCGACTGCTCCATCAGGTCGCGCACCATGCTCTCCACATCGCGGCCCACGTAGCCCACTTCGGTAAACTTTGAGGCTTCTACCTTCACAAAGGGCGCATCGGCAATTTTTGCTATCCGGCGGGCAATTTCCGTTTTTCCGACGCCGGTAGCGCCTATCATCAATATATTGTTTGGGATGATCTCGTCTTGTATTTCCGATTTTACATTCATGCGTCGCCACCTGTTTCTGAGCGCGATGGCCACGTTTTTCTTGGCGTCTTTTTGTCCGATGATGTATTTGTCAAGCTCTGCAACAATTTCCCTTGGGGTCATATTTCTTTGTTCCTGATCCATTGCTCCTGTTTTTTTCAAAGTGATACTTTACTAAATTCTTTTAAGTCGACCGTGAGGCCTATTTGGTTGATGGCCATTCCTGCCGTATAGTGTGCCCTTGAATAGGCTAACTCGAAGTTTTTTACCCTTACTTCCAGCCCATACGAAATCCCCGCCGTCGCGGCCCTGTTTTCCAGGCGAAGTTCTTTCCGCACCAGGTGGTTGTACCCTCCCATGAGGGTCAGGTGTTTGCCCAGGGGTAGCTCAGCGCCCAATGAAATGTGGCTGAACACTCTGTCAAAAAGTCCCGGCTCCTCATTTGTGGTGTAGGCCCGGTTGATTTCGTTGAAGTACGGCGTGTCGAAGTTCGTGAGGTTGTACCCGCTCAAATGGAAACGCAGGGGCATGTATTCCGGTTTAAAGGCCATCCCTACCTGCACGTCAAAGGGCAGGTACGATTCGGAAGTGGGGGTATAGTCAGAAAAAATGAACCCGAAATTTTTGATTGTCATTCCTACCGTCAAGTCCCTTTCCGGATGCCGGAATATCCCGCCAATGTCCATGAGCACGGCTCCGGCGAAGTAATCGATCATATCGGATACGGCCAGCTTCAGGTTAATGCCCATGGCGAAGTTTCCCCGCTCATGCGCGTAGGCCGTGGTAATGGCAAAATCACTGGCGTTCATCTCACCGGTTGCCGCGCCGGTTTCGTCATAGCCTTGTATTTTTCCGTAGTCGAAGTACTGAAGTGAAAAGCCCAAAGTGCCGGTTTTTTCAAAATCGTGTGCGTAGGCCAGTTGGCTGGCGCTTATGTCAGCAAAATAGAACGTATGCTGAAAGGATACGTTGCCCTCTGTGCCGGGCAGCAGTGCCGGGTTTTGCACAAATAAATTTACTTTCTCATCGGGATGGGCATTGAGCACGCCCCCCAGGGCAGTGGTTTTGGTATACGTAGGAATCTTCAGGCCACTAAATAAGGCTTGCCCATGTGCCTGGTGCCGGGTAAGCCCCGCAGAAAGTAGCAATATGATCGGCAATGCTTTTTTCAATCAGGCGCATTTAAACATTTTCTACCTCCCTGGGCCTTTCTTCTATCACAAACTCTATCGCATTCTCTACTTTTTCCGGCATGAGGGCATGCTCAAGTACTTCGTCTACCGTATTTACGAAGTGAACGGTGAGTTTTTCAGTATACCTTTTTTCGATCTCTTCTATATCTCTCCGGTTTTTCTCACTCATCACCAGCTCATAAATACCAGCTCTCTTGGCGGCGAGAATTTTTTCCTTGATGCCTCCTACCGGCAATACCCGCCCGCGAAGGGTGATCTCGCCCGTCATGGCTATTTTGGGCTTCACTTTCCGCTGGGTAAATGCGGATGCCAGTGAAGTGAAAATGGTTATGCCTGCCGAGGGGCCATCTTTGGGAACGGCGCCGGCGGGTACGTGAATGTGCAGGTCGTAATTGTCAAATGTTTTGTGGTGAATCCCCAGCGTATTGGCGTGCGCTTTTAGGTACGAAAGCGCCGCAATAGCCGATTCTTTCATCACATCGCCCAGCTGCCCGGAGAGCGTCAGCTTTCCTTTGCCGCGGCTAAGGTTGGACTCCACAAAGAGTATCTCGCCGCCCACCTGTGTCCAGGCCAGGCCGGTAACCACTCCTGCTATTTCATTGTGTTCGTAGATTTCCCGGTCAAACTTCTCGGCACCCAGTATTTTCCTGATCTCGGCTTCGTTGATCACCTTGGTGTATTCTTCTTCCATAGCCACTGACTTCGCCACATGGCGGATCACCTTACCGATGAGTCGCTCCAGGCTTCTCACGCCCGACTCCCGGGTGTAGTGCTCAATGATTTTTGTAATCGCCTTGTCAGAGATTTTAACATCGGCAGTTTTAAGTCCGTGTTCTTTACGCTGTTTGGGTGTCAGGTGTTTTTTGGCTATTTGCAGCTTTTCTTCCGTGGTGTAGCCGCTGATCTCAATCACCTCCATCCTGTCGCGTAGCGCCGGCTGGATCGTTTCCAGGCTGTTGGCGGTAGCTACGAACAGAACTTTTGAAAGATCGTATTCCAGCTCCAGGTAGTTGTCAAGAAAGGCGTTGTTTTGCTCAGGATCAAGCACTTCAAGAAGCGCCGATGAGGGATCTCCGCGAAAGTCGGAACTCACTTTGTCAATTTCATCCAGCACAAACACCGGGTTGGAATACTTTGCCTTTTTGATATTCTGGATGATTTTACCCGACATGGCGCCGATGTAGGTTTTGCGGTGGCCTCTTATCTCGGCTTCGTCGTGCACCCCCCCCAGCGACATGCGCACGTATTTGCGGTTCAGTGCCTTGGCGATAGACTTACCCAGGGATGTTTTTCCTACACCCGGAGGTCCATACAAGCACAAAATCGGGCCTTTTAAATCGTTCTTCAGCTTTATCACGGCCAGGTATTCCAGTATCCGCTCCTTTACTTTTTCCAGCCCATAGTGATCTTTATCCAGAATTTTTCGCGCACGGTTCAGATCGAAGTTGTCTTTAGTGGTTTCGTTCCAGGGCATCTCTACCAGGAACTCCACGTAGTTCAGGTGCAGCGGATACTCGGCCGATCCGGGATGCATGCGCGCTATCTTGTCACACTCTTTTCTGAAGTGTTCTTCCACTTCTTTTGGCCAGCTTTTCTTCGCCGCCTTTTCTTTCAGAACGTTTAGCTCTACGTCCGGCCCCTCCTGCCCAAGTTCGTCCTGCAATATTTTGATTTGCTGACGCAGATAATAATCGCGCTGCTGCTGGTCGATATCTACGTGTACTTTCTTTTGAATATCGCGCTTCAGCTCCAGCATCTGGATGTCTTTCATCATGAACTCCAGCAAAAGGGTAGAGCGCTGCTTTCCGTTGTTGATCTCCAGCAGGCGCTGCTTGTCTTTTACCTCTGCGCTGATGTTTGACGACAGAAAATGCGTAAGGAAACTGGGGCTCTCGATATTGTCAAGGGCTATTTGGGCTTCTTGAGGAATTTCGGGATTCAAGCGAAGGATTTTCAGAGCTGACTCTTTCAGGGTCTGTAGAATGGCCTGGTTTTCCTTTTTGCGAATATCGGGAAAATGCTCTTCAATCGCCTTGATGCGCGCCACCATGAAAGGTTCTTCCTGCAGCGCTTCTTTGATGGAAAAACGCTTTTTACCTTGAATAATGATGGTGGTATTGCCATCGGGCAGCACGAGCATTTTAATGATTTTGGCTACGGTACCTACCGAGTAAATGTCTTTGAAACCCGGCTCTTCTACCTTGTCGTTCTTTTGTGCTATTACGCCTATGGTCCTGTCGCCCCTGTAGGAGTGTTTCACCAACTGGATGGATTTTTGCCGCCCTACGGTAATGGGAATTACCACGCCCGGAAACAACACGGTGTTGCGAATGGGTAGAATGGGAATTTCCTCGGGGATATTTTCATCGTTTAGTTTTAGGTCTTCATCTGATGAGATAAGCTGAATGATGTCACCTGACTCTTCATCGTATCCTGACAACGCCAAACCTGAAAAAAAAGAAGATTTGATTTCACTCATATATAAAAGCCTCCAATATGTCAATATGACATTCTATCTGTGATATTATTTCAAAGCACCCTATTTCGCAAGGCCCATGCCAAAGACCAAGTTATTTGTTTTAGTAATAAATTTATGACATATTTCGCCGTTTTAGATTCAAAAACCGTCATTTAATATCAATCAACATGACTTTTGGCAAGTGCTTACTTGTATTTTTTTTACTGCTTCATTTTCATAGTAACGTATTCGGCCAGTTTTTCAAGAAAAATAAAGAGGAAAAATCTAAAACCGAGGGGGTCAGGAATGCGACGCCGCTGCACGAAATACTTCAATTCAACAACGTAAATAAGATTTCTTATTACTACAATGAGAAGAAATTAAAGGAGATCAGGGAATACGAGAGTAGCGGAAACTGGCAAAAGCTGTACGCAGAGCTGGGCAATTACATCGCAAACTTCGGCATTCAAAATTTTTATAAAGACACCGAACTGCTGTGGCGGTATGCCAAGCTGACAGAACTCTATGGCGACTATGACGATGCCGTGGAACTCTATCGCCTGGTGCTGAAACACCATCGCAAAGACCTTGACCTGGAAAAGTTGGAGATATACTACGATTCTATCAGCAATGGCGCCCGCGATAAGTACGTACCGATAGATTACTACTACGAACTGGTAGATTACCGCAAGGAAGTCGATACAATAAGGCCGCCCAGGGGAGTAAAGCTCAATATGGGCCACCTGATCAACTCGCAGTTTTCTGACTACGGTCCGGTGCTTTCGATCAATGACCACCTGCTGCTCTTCACCTCCAAGAGGGCGTTTATACCCGGAGCAATGGATATCATTTCCAATGAGGATGTGTACTACAGCCTACTCGAAGACGGCGTGTGGCAGGAAGCGGCACCACTCAAGGATATCAACACCATCTTTAACGAAGGCTCGGTGTGCCTGAGCCGGGACGGGCATACCATGTTTTTTTCACGGTGCGATGCGCCCGATTCGTATGGCAACTGCGACCTCTTCACAGCGGAGCTGCTGCCCGACAGCACCTGGGGAAACATACGGAACCTGGGCACTACCGTCAACAGCAATGCCTGGGATTCGCACCCTACCCTGAGCCATACGGAAGATACACTCTATTTTGCGTCTGACCGAATTGGGGGTTTTGGTCTTTCAGATATTTATTTCACTTATAAAAACAGCAAAGGAGAGTGGATGCCAGCCCAAAACGCGGGGCCTATCGTCAATACGCGTCGAAATGATGTGAGCCCCTTCTATCACCCGGAGCATCACGTGCTCTACTTCAGCTCTGACGGGCATGTGCTCAACTTTGGCGAATTCGACATTTACAAAACCAACAAAAAAGCCGCTGGATGGACGGACCCAAAAAACATAGGCCCGCTGATTAATGGTCCCGGCAGTGAGTTTTATTTCACGATCGACTCTAAGTCGAACAAGCTTTTTTATGCCAGGTCTATTGAAAACGACATGTCGAACCTGGACCTGTACTCCTTTCCCCTGCCAATGGAGGGACACCCCGAAGCCACGACTACGGTGAGAGGTTCGCTGCGCGATGCCGCCAGTGGTGACCCGTTTGAGCGGGGTATTGTCTCGATCATTGATCTGACCAACGGCATAGAAGTGGCGCCCCAGTACCTGAGTAAAAGCGGAACTTTTGAATTTACACTTATCAACAATAGCGAATACCTGCTGGTGATTCAGGGCGATGAATTTTTCAGGATTGAAGAGTTGTTTTACCTGGAGGGCGACCTGGAGATTAATAAACTCACTGAGTCCATTTCGAGCAAGCTGAAGTTCGCCTCCATAGAGTTTGACAATGGCGTGGCCGACCTGAAGCCGACCATGTACTTTGACCTGGATAAGCTGGCCAATTTTCTGCTGGACAACCCCGACTTCCGGCTGAGGATATCCGGTCATACGGATTCTGATGGAAGCGCCAGCTTCAATAAAGAGCTTTCGGAGCGCCGGGCTACCAACATCATGGAGTACATTACCTACTTTGGTAAGGTGCCGGAGCACCGGGTGGAAGCCAGGGGGTATGGAAGTTCACGCCCCATAGTAGAAGAAAAAACGGAGGCCGATAAGGCACTAAACCGACGGGTGGAATTTGAACTCTACCGGCCCAGCAGAGAAGAGCTGGAACGTCTGCGCCAGGAAGCCCAGGAATCTGACGACTGGTGAAAACCGGTATCCTACCTAGCTTCCGGGCTGAACAATCGCAATAAGTTAAGACTGCCTAATGTCCCTCTCTCGGAGAACTTGTCCCGATCTTTTCGAGACGGTTAGCCTGTTTGCCGGTAGTTTAGAAGATCTTTCTTGGAAAGAGAACTCTCTCCGCTTGCTAAAAATTAATGATGTCATTGAAGATCACGAAGATCATAAGCCCCAGTAGCAATACCATTCCTACTTTTTGCGCATTTTCCAGAAATTTATCTGAAGGCTTTCTGCCCGAAATAATCTCATAGCTCAGGAAAGCTACGTGGCCGCCGTCCAACGCCGGAATGGGCAGCAGATTGATGAAAGCCAGTATCATGGAAAGTACCCCGGTGAGGGTCCAAAACCGACCCCAGTCCCACACGGTGCCAAACTCTTTGACGATGCCGATGGGTCCTTTGAGGTTTTTGGACGGGCTCAGCTTGCCGCTGAACATCCTTCCAAATGCCTTGATATTGATCCACACGGTTTCAAATGCCCGCGCTGATCCTACGCCGATGGATTGCGCAAAAGAGTAGTGTATGTACGACTCTTCCGTATTGAATACGGCTGCAAAGCCCACCGTGCCTTCATTGCTCACCTGTACATTCAGGTCTTTCTTCACGCCATCCCGCAAAATGGTCATATCTACTTTTTCGAGCTTGAGGTTTCGGACAATGTCAGAAAACTCGTGAAAGAATTTTATCTCCTGGCCGTTAACGGCGATGATTTTATCGCCTTTTTGGAGGCCCGCATGAAAGGCGCCTGAGTTTTTCTCAATCCGGCCTACTTCAAAGGGCCGAATAATGTCAATGAACCTTTTGTCGCTCTTGCGATCCGATATTTTCTCAATCAGGTCATGGGGAATGGGAATGTCCACCAGTTGTCCGCTTCTTTCTACCGTGTAGTAGCTGTTATCCGCCAGCATCACGTACGGGCTGATGATGTCGGAAAATTTGTCGTAATCCTGCCCGTTTACCTTCACAATCTTGTCGCCTGTTTGCAGACCGATTTCTTCGCCCAACTCGTAGGCCACAATACCGTATTTGTTGGCCTCTTCTTTCGAAACATAAGACTCGCCATAGATGTAGGTGAGGAATATGAAAATAATGACCCCAATGATCACATTTACGATGATACCTCCCAGCATCACAATCAGGCGCTGCCAGGCCGGCTTTGATCGAAACTCCCAGGGTTTTGGCTCTTCTGATAGTTTTTTGGTGTCGAGCGATTCATCTACCATCCCAGAAATTTTTACAAAACCACCCAGGGGTATGCTGCCTACCGAGTATAGCGTTTCGCCGTATTTGAATCCGAAAATTTTCGGCGGAAAGCCGATGGAAAATTGTTCTACTCTCATCCCAAATGCCTTGGCGGCAAACAAATGGCCCGCTTCGTGAACCCCAATCAAAATAGATAGCGCCAGGACGAGCTGCGCCACCATCGTAATAATTCCTAAAATGTCCATTATTTAATTAATTCCAGCGCTTTAATTCTTGTTTCCTTGTCTGTGTTTACATAGTCCTCTAAAAAGGGAGTGCTAATGTACGGCATTTTTGCCATACAAGCCTCTATAACGTCGGAGATTTGCAAAAAGCTTATTTTTTCTTTTAAAAATTGTTCTACCGCCACCTCGTTCGCCGCGTTCAGAATGCACGGCAAATTACCCCCTTCTTGCAAGGCCTTGAAAGCAAACGCCAGGTTTCTGAAGGTATCTACGTCGGGCTGTTCGAAGGTGAGTTCCGGATAGTCGGTAAAGTTGAACCGTGGAAAGTCTGATTTAATGCGCGCCGGATAGCTGAGAGCATACTGGATGGGTAGCCGCATATCGGGTAGTCCCATTTGCGCCTTGATAGAGCCATCTTCAAACTGCACCATCGAATGAATGATAGACTGGGGATGAATAACAACATCTATCCTGGCCGGCTCCACGCCAAATAGCCATTTTGCCTCTATCACTTCCAAACCCTTGTTCATCAGTGTGGCCGAGTCAATGGTGATTTTGGCGCCCATGTTCCAGTTTGGGTGGTTTAGCGCTTCTTTTACGGTGATCTTCTCCAGGTCTTTTCGCTTCCTGCCTCGAAATGGTCCCCCCGATGCCGTGAGGATAAGTTTTTCGATGCGGTTGTGGAATTCTCCCACCATGCACTGAAAGATGGCCGAATGTTCGGAGTCAACAGGATAGATATTTACTCCTTTCTCCATGGCTGTTTTAGAGATCAGATCGCCAGCCACTACCATCGTTTCCTTGTTGGCCAGGGCGATGTTTTTCCCGGATTCTATGGCGCGCAGAGTGGGTTTCAGGCCTGAGTAGCCTACCAGCGCTGTGAGCACTACGTCGATAGTGTCCATCTCCATCACCGAACACAGGGCCTGCTCACCCGCATACACCTTTGTATCGTACTTGTGCAATGTGCCGGCCACCTCTTCGTATTTGGACTCATCAGCGATGACCACTACGTTCGGCTTAAATTCGATGGCCTGGGCCACCAGTAATTCGGTATTGTTGTTGGCTGTGAGCACTTCCACCTGAAATTGGTCAGGATGGCACTTCACTACTTCCAGGGTCTGCTTTCCTATCGATCCCGTGGAGCCTAAAATGGCAATGTTCTTTTTACCTGTTTCCACTATTTATTAGTCAGTGTGTCCTAAACATAAATTTTTCAGCCTTAAAAATAAGAAGCTGGGATAATGGATGAATGGAATATCAGAATAGTTTATTCATCCGGTATTTCTCACTACAATATCTTATCGAGGCTGTACTTTTCCAGCTCTTTGGCAATGGCTCGATCGTTGGCGAGCCTTGGCACTTTGTTTTGTCCGCCCAGCTTTCCAATGGACTTCATGTAGTCCCTGAAAGCATTGGTTTTCAGGGAAATAATGCTCAACGGTCTTAGTATTTTTCCCTGGATTAGGTCTTCGTAGTAGACATTCAGCTCCTGCAGTTTTTCGTCAAGATCCCTGCTGAACGCTTCCATGTCATTTGGTTCTCTGCGAAACTCCACGTACCACTCGTGCAGCGGCAAGCCGATAGCAGGTGTTACGTTCGGCGCTACCGAAAACTCCACCAGTTCTGTTTCAGGGTGCCGGGAAACGGCGTATTGCATGGCTTTCTCTACTTCTTCGCCAATTACATGCTCTCCAAAAGCGGAGATGAAATGCTTGATCCTTCCCGTTACCAGCAGGCGATACGGATTTTTGGAAACGAACCTTACGGTATCGCCAATGCTGTATCCCCAAAGGCCGGCGTTGTTGTTGATCACAAGTGCGTAGTTTTTGTCAAGTTCTACCTCTTCTATGCTCAGCCGCCGGGGATTTTCGGAGAAGTATTCCTCTGCAGGAATAAACTCGAAAAAAATCCCCGAATTCAGCAGTAGCAAAAGGCCTTTGTCCTCCTGGCTGTCCTGGTAGGCAATAAAACCTTCGGATGCCGGATATGTTTCTATGGAGTCGATATTTTTTCCGATTGTTTCGAAGAGCTTAGCCCGGTAGGGTTCGAAGTTTACGCCGCCATACACAAACAGCGAAAAGTCAGGAAAAACGTCTTTGATTTTTTTGCCGGTCCGCTCTACGATGCGGTCGAAGTACATCTGCACCCACGGGGGAATGCCCGAGATGAGCGTCATTCTTTTGTCGAGGGTTTCGTCAATGATTTTTTCCAGCTTGGCTTCCCAATCTTCCATGCAGTTGGTGGTGTAGCTTGGCATTTGGTTGGTGCGTAGGTAGTCGGGCACATGATGGTTCACTATGCCGGAAAGTCTTCCGGTAGGCACTTCTCCGCTGGTATCGAGGGTAGGGCTACCCGACAGGAAAATGAGCTTACCATCCAGAAATTGCGACTGGCCCGTTTCATGAATGTAGCTGAGCAGGGCATTGCGGGCGCTGTTGATGTGATTGGGGATCGAATCGCGGGTGATGGGGATGTATTTTGTGCCGGAAGTAGTGCCCGAAGTTTTGGCAAAATAAATGGGCAGTCCCGGCCACAGCACATCCCGCTCGCCTTCTTTGACTCGCTGGATATAGGGTTTTATCCCTTCGTAGTCTGCCACGGGCACCCGTGCCTTGAAGTCTTCATACGTGCGTATACCGCGAAAGTCGTGTTCTTTTCCATACCTGGTATCCGCCCCCTTTTCTACGAGGGCTTTGAATATGGACTGCTGTGATTCCACGGGCTTTTGCGACCAGCGCTTCTGTTCCTGGTATACCCAATAGGCCAGCGGCCTGCTCAAAACCGAACGAATTCCCATAGCGCACAAAGGTAACAATTTTGGTGATTTTCAAGACGGCATTGTTTGCGCAGCGCTGTTGTGGAAGAGGTCATTGGTCATGGAGTTCGCAGCTTGCCCGCTCAGCTCAGGCGTACCAGTATTCACTTTCATCCAGCATTTTGCCAAACTTTTGCTTGCTGCTTTTTTGGCCGCCCATGTGTTTTTTGAACTCTATCAGCGTCTTCTGATTTTTGCCTTCGGGGGTGGTGGAAATGCCCAGATCTAGAAACTTGAATTTTTTTTTATAGGCGTAGCTATACATTCCGTCGATCAGCTTTACTGTGGGGCTTAGGTCATTGAACTTCGCCGGGCTGGCTGGTAAAAAATTGTAGATCACTTTGTCATTTACCTTAACGCCGATGGTAGCAGCGAATATTTCATTATTCTTTTTCACAGAAAAAATAAAATAGTTTTCCGGAAACAGCTCAAAAGACTCACTAAGCCTTTCAAAGGTAATTGAAAGCGGGTGTTTTTTTTCTTTGCGGCACAGGTGGATGAACTCATACACCACAGGAAGCATATCCGCGGGTTCTTTGAAAAACTCCAGACCGAAATCGTTACACTTACTCAGCTTTCGCTTTTCCATGGGATGAATAAGGCTGGAGAGGCTGCGTTCTCTGATCTCAATGGAGTGGTTCTTGCATTTCAGCAGCCGCGAAAAGCCCGCTTCTTCCAGTACTTTTTTCATCACTTTTACACGTGCTTTTCGGTAGAAGTTTGCCGGCAGCGTGATGATCACTTTTTTTACTTTTCGCTCATAGAGATCTTTTTCTACTTCGAGATAGAATGCGCGAAGTGCTTCGGGCGTCACTTTTTTATGGATCTCAAAACCACCAAAAAGGGATTTTAGAGGGCTGTAGGCTGTTTTGTCTTCTATCACAAAATGGATGCTGCCTGAGAGTATGTGGTTAAAGTAGAGGTTGTAGGTGAGCGCTTCGCCGCCCTGCATCAGCACGTGCCGGGGATCGTTAAAGAGGTTTTCGAAGAATACTTCTCCTATCTTTTTGGTAGGAATACATTTTACTTCGGTCATGCCTTGTTTTTTCAGGGCTTCATCAGCCATAAAAATAGATTTGGCAGGTGTAAAATGAAACAAATTTGAGGGAAAAAATATTTTGGACCCGCAAGTAGGTATAAAGCGTTTTTTTCGATGCTATTTGGAGTGTGCGTTCTTTCAGAGAACGGAAAAAGATGATAATCGGCACCGTACATTTTTGTCACTGGCGCTGAAAGTTACCGAACCTGATTTTCTGGAAATAGCCTGTATTCATGGCGCCAACATTGCTATATTTGCCCCGGTAATTTTATAAAAGCAAGAACCTCGCATGAACGAACGATACAGCCAAAGAGGCGTTTCCGCATCCAAAGAAGATGTTCACCAGGCCATCAAAAATATTGACAAAGGTCTTTTCCCTAAAGCCTTTTGCAAAATCGTAGAAGACTACCTGGGTGGCGACCCGGCCTACTGCAATATCATGCATGCCGATGGCGCCGGCACAAAATCGTCTCTTGCCTACATCTACTGGAAAGAAACAGGAGACCTTTCGGTTTGGAAGGGCATTGCGCAAGACGCCATCATTATGAACATAGACGATGTAGCCTGCGTGGGCGTGCTGGATAATATTCTCTACAGCTCTACCATA
This sequence comes from uncultured Roseivirgaceae bacterium, assembly GCA_964444895.1. Taxonomy (GTDB): domain Bacteria; phylum Bacteroidota; class Bacteroidia; order Cytophagales; family Cyclobacteriaceae; genus CAJXNP01. Next base: position 866 of record CAYUJK010000039.1, on the reverse strand, counting down.
GGAAGAAACAAAAAGCTCGTTCCGGGTGAAGTAATCGCAGCGATCATCAATGGCGCGGAAGAAGTACTGCAAATGCTGCGCGATAGTGGCATTAATGTGCTAAGCACGGGAGGCGAAACAGCCGATCTCGGTGATTTGGTAAGAACGATCGTGGTAGACAGTACCATCACCGCGAGGGCCCGGCGAAGTGAGATCATTGACAACGCAAATATCCAACCCGGAGATGTGATTGTGGGATTGACCTCTTATGGCAAGGCCAGCTACGAGCACGAGTACAACGGCGGCATGGGAAGTAACGGCCTCACCTCGGCCCGCCACGATGTTTTTGACAAACTCTACGCAGAAAAATACCCCGAAACCTATGATCCCGAAATTGACCGTGGACTGGTATATACAGGTTCATTTAAGGTCACGGATCCGGCTCCGGGCACTTCGGTTGATATGGGTAAGCTGGTGCTTTCGCCTACACGCACGTATGCGCCGGTTTTGAAGAAACTCTTTGGCGAAATAAAGAAGGAAATTCACGGGCTTGTGCATTGCAGTGGCGGTGCTCAGACCAAGGTGATGCACTTTGTGGAAAATGTGCATGTAATCAAAGACGACCTTTTTGAAGTGCCACCCCTCTTTAAAATAATACAGGAGCAAAGCAGCACCGATTGGAAAGAGATGTATAAGGTGTTTAACATGGGCCACCGCCTGGAAGTATACCTGCCTGAAAGACATGCGCAAACGGTCATTGATGTAGCTGCGTCTTTTCAAATTCCCGCTCAGGTAGTGGGTAGGGTAGAGGACAGCCCTACAGGAAATAAGCTTACCATAGATAGTCCTTACGGAAAATTTGAGTACTGATAGGGGTGTTGCTGCCG
>CAYUJK010000038.1:10838-15726 GCA_964444895.1 uncultured Roseivirgaceae bacterium | reverse complement strand
AACATGGCTACAGACACCATTCCTGCGCCACCCAGCAGCGAGAGCCCCAGGGCTCCACTTTTCGGGATATACTCGGCCACAAAGCCCAGCATGGTAGGCCAGAAATAGCACACACCTATCGCAAAGATGACCGAAGCCACCACGGTAAGCGCGGGCGAACTGACGGAACTCAGCAAGTAAATACCCAGTGCAGAAAATACCGCCGACAGCAGCAATACCCCTACCGGATTCAGCCGATGAACCAGTCCACCGGCAAAAAACCTGCCCACGGCCATGATTCCCGTAATCAGTGCCAGGATCAGCATCTGGCTTACACCGGCGCCCTTCAGCAGCGCATTTACCCATTGCGTGGTTACGAGCTCTGTAGAGGCTGTAAGCAGCATAAAGGTAAACATAAAGGGGAAGATCGGGCTGGTTTTGCGGATGAGAGAGGCTTCAACCACGGAGATCACCAGACCTCCGCCAATAAAGGCCAGGTACATCCACTCCTCTGGAAGCTGCACCACGTCTATGGCAAACAAGAGCATGAATGTCATAGAAAGAATAATGGTAACGGGGGCTCCAATGGCATTCAACATCCCCTTGTACGATACGCCACTTGATACCCTTTCTGTTTCGGGGATTGTTTGGCCGAAGAAAAGAAAACCGTAAATGGCAAGAGGAATGAAGAGCACACCAATGTAGATTTGCCAGCCGAGGGCCACGGTGTCCATCATTAAAAAGGCCAGTAAGCTGCCGATCACGATACCTCCCGGGAACCACACGTGAAAGCGGTTGAGCATTTTTGTCTTCTCATTGGGGTAAATAGTGGCTACCAGGGGATTGAAGGCCGCCTCTACGCTACCATTGCCAAGCCCCACAAATACATTGGCCAGGAAGAGGGTTTCCTTGTTTTTGGCCATGATAAAAAGAATAGCGCCAATGAAATGCAGAATAAAGGCCGACCACACAATGGTTTTTGTCTTTACAATGTCGATGATGAAGCCGCCAATCACCATGGCAATGGTGAAGCCCCAAAAAGCCGGACCAAAAGCCCAGCCAATGGCCTCCTTGTTGAGCCCGAAGATGCCGCCGTCAGCTACGGGCCCGAAGACCTCCTCTATTTTGGCTCGCATGGCAAAAGTCATGGACGTAACCAGCAAGGCCAGGCAGCTTCCTATGAATAATCTGCTTCTGTTAATGTTTTCCATAATTTGTTGATTTAGGGTTAAAAGCAAAAAAGTACAAATATCAGGCTTTGTACGGAGCCTAACTGTCAAAATAAAGGATATTTTCGAAGCCTGTGTATAAAATATTACAAAAAAATAAAAGGCACAGCTAAATCACTGGCCTGTGGTTGCCTCAAAAACAGACTGCAGTTCTTCGTGGGCTTTTCGCACCTTCTTGCTTTTGAATTTCACGGTTTTCCGGTCGTAGCTGAGCACACCGGTTACCTCATTTTCCACATCGGATAGCTGCACATAAAAGGATGCACTAAGCCCTTCCTGGATCAGTAGCTTGAGGGTTTCTACATAGGCGAGGTATTGTTCGTTGAGCTGCTTTTTGGAGTCGGTATGTTGGTAGCTCCAGTGCATTTCGGGCGATGCCGTGTGGTCTTTTACCACCAGTCCCAACCCTCCGAATTTCCCCACCATCAGGGCGCGGTCTTTATCCTGACCGGGCAGCGCAGGCTCGGGAAAGTGGTGGAAGTCGCGTGTGTGGCCTACCGGGAAAAAATTGCCCCCACTGGGGCCGCTTACCAGGCGGGTGGTATCCATAGTTCTTATCCAATGCGTAATTTCCGGGGTTTTGAACTGCCCCCAACCTTCGCTGAAGGGTACCCAGGCCACAATGGACGGGTGATTTTTCAGCGCACGGTACATGGCCTGAAATTCCAATTTATACTGCGATTCAGAGGCAAACCCCCGTTCTATTTCGCTAAAGTCCTTCCCATTCGGTGGCGCCCATTCCGCGTGTGCGTCGCTGTTGGGTATATCTTGCCACACCAGCATGCCCAGTTTGTCGCAGTGGTAGTACCACCGCTCGGGCTCTACTTTCACATGCTTTCGCAGGGTGTTATAGCCCAGCTCTTTGGCTTTGACGATGTCGTATTTCAGGGCCTCGTCTGATGGCGCCGTATACAGACCTTCCGGCCAGTAGCCCTGGTCCAGCAGGCCATTCACGTAGTAGGGTTTGTTGTTCAAAAAAATTCGCTTCATACCCCTGGCATCCTCTGACACCTCTATTTTTCGCATGCCGAAATAGCTGCCTATGCTGTCAATGGCCACACCCTGCCGCACCAGCTTTAGCGCTACATCGTACAGGAAGGGGCTTTCCGGCGACCAAAGGCGGGCATTTTCCATCTTCAGGGTAAAGGTCTCATCTGCGGGAAGCTTCCTTTCGCCCACCAGCTTTTTCCCTTCATACACTCCAAAAACAATTGAGTCGCCCTCGTTGGCCTGAAAGGTATTGGCTTTTATGTGTACGGCGCTGTTGTCAATGTCGGGGGTGATATCCAGGGACTCTACCGAAGCCCACATCACAGGTTCTATCCATACGGTTTGCCATATCCCGCTCACTGCCGAGTGCCAGGTGTCTTTGGGATTCAGGCTTTGTTTGCCCCTTGGCTGGAAATGGCTATCGGTTGGATCCCACACCTCTATCTCAATTTCTTGTCTGCCCTTTTCTTTCAGAAAAAAGGTAATATCCAGGTAGATGGGATCATAGCCTCCTCGGTGAGTGCCGGCGTGCTGGCCATTGATGTACACACTGGTTTCCCAGTCAGAGGCTCCTATGTGAAGCAGAATGTGCCTGTATGACCAGTGCTCGGGAATAAAAAAATGACGACGGTACCACATTTTTTTATCGGGAGTTACAGCCGTTTTCAAGCCAGAAAGCGGAGTTTCCGGTGAGAAAGGTGTTAATATTTGCCGGTCATATTTCCTGGGTTTCAGGCTGTCTTTGTCCAGGATGGTGAAGTTCCAGATGCCGTTCAGGTTCATCCAGTCTTTTCGTACCATTCCGGGTCGTGGGTATTCGCTGAGCACGCTGGAGGGCTTTAACGATTCGCCCCAGGTAGTATAGAGCCCGTCTTTTACAGGAAACCAGGCGATCTCCTGACCGAGGGCGTAGCCGCTTGACAGAAGAAGCAACAAAGCCGTAAAAATTCTCATAGGGGTGGTTAGTTTGGTATAAGCCGGTACAATAATAGCAAAATATTTATTCCTGTTATAGCCGGCAAATGGTTTTTAGCCGCCTGCGGTTGGGCCGGACTTTTCCACACAGCAAAACACAAAGCGCCGAAAATTGTTTGTATTTTCTGAAGTTTAATAGGTAATTTGGTTCACGGGTAGAAACCGGCCACACACAGACTTGCTCCCGAAATTGCCGGCCAAGGCAGGGGCTTCGGTCTTAAATGTAAACACATGAAAAAAACGTCTCTATATATCTTACTGGCCACACTGGCATTTGCCGTTATTTACGGGTTTCGCCCCGGAGTATTTCGACCAAAGGTCAAAATGGAGGTTGTTCAGCAATCCGAAAAAATCAAATTCAGGATTGACACCGTCGTCTCCGGCCTTATGATCCCCTGGGGCATGGATTGGCTGCCGAACGGGGATTTATTGATAACCGACAAGATTGGCCAGCTCAGAAGGATAAAAGACGGGAAGTTGATGGCCGATCCGGTAAGCGGACTCCCGGAGATTTATGTGTCCGGCCAGGGCGGGCTTATGGACGTAAAGCTTCATCCCGATTATGCCCGCAATGGGTGGATTTATCTTACCTACTCTACGCCCGAAGGCAGCTCGGGGCGCGGTGGCAATACGGCATTGATGCGGGCAAAACTGAAAGACAATGCCCTGGTAGAAAAGCAGGTGCTGTTCAAGGCCAGCCCCAATACTACGCGGGGGCAGCACTTTGGCAGCCGGATAGAATTTGACCGGGACGGGTACCTGTATTTTTCAGTAGGCGACCGCGGCGAGCGCGACAAGGCGCAGCGCCTGGACACACACAATGGTAAAATATTCCGACTTAATGACGACGGCTCCATACCGGACGACAATCCTTTTGCTAAAAAAAGTGGGGCGGAGAAAGCCGTTTTTTCGTACGGCCACCGTAACCCGCAGGGCCTGGCACTGCATCCTGAGACCGGAGAGCTTTGGGCTACTGAACACGGACCGCGTGGAGGAGATGAACTCAACATAGTACGGAAGGGCAGAAACTATGGATGGCCTGAAATTACCTACGGCATCAACTACAACGGCACTACGATTTCAGAATTCACCGCCAAAGAGGGTATGGAACAGCCTGTGCACTACTGGACGCCGTCGATTGCGCCCTGTGGCACGGCCTTCGTAACAGGGAGCGCTTACCCGGCCTGGAAGGGAAATGTGCTGGTAGGGTCGCTTAGCTTTCGCTACCTGGAGCGGTGCGAAATCAAGGGAGAGAAGGTGACACACAGGGAGAAATTACTGGAGGGAATAGGCCGTGTGAGAAACGTAAAGCAAGGCCCGGACGGTTACATTTATGTAGCCGTAGAGCTGCCGGGCGTCATCGTCAGGCTCTTGCCCGAATAGGGTTGTTCAACAGTTGCAACCCGGAAACATCGCGGGTATTTTCCCGGTAGTGTTTCTGGGATTCAAAGATTAGATGACACGTAATCGCAAGCAATCAATTTATCATTAATTCAATAACAAACCACTATGCTGCAACACAACGTTTATTTTTACCTGAAATCCGGGCTTTCCGAAGCCCAGCGCTCCGCTTTTTTAGACAGTCTGAAGAGTCTTCTGACCATCGACGACATGGTAGAAGGCTTTGTGGGCAGGCCCGGCAAAACGGCGCCCCGGCCTGTCGTAGATGACAGGTATGACTTCGCGCTCTCTACTGTTTTCAAAGACGTAGCCCA
>CAYUJK010000038.1:6804-10738 GCA_964444895.1 uncultured Roseivirgaceae bacterium | reverse complement strand
GCTTTAAATCCCTTAGATTTCTTTGCTACGATGTCTTTAACAATCTAACTGAACATTCTTATATTCTAAATACTTAATAATTATGAACATTTTCGTAGCAAAGCTAAGCCCCACTACCGGGGAGGATGCTTTAAGAACTTTATTCGAAGAATTCGGTGAAGTTTCGTCAGCTAAAGTGATTTTCGACCGGGAAACCGGAAGGTCGAAAGGGTATGGATTCGTAGAAATGCCCGACGACAATGAAGGCAACAGTGCTATCAGTGAGCTCAATGAGACTACCTTTGAAAATAGCACTATCGTAGTGAAAAAGGCGCGGCCAAAAGAAGCTGGTGGAGGCGGAGGTGGACAGAATAGAAACAGGAGTTTCAGGCCGAGATACAACGATCGTTAAGAATTCAGTTTTAGACGAGGGATAGTAAACAGGGCTTCGGCCCTGTTTTTTTTAGCGCACCGCCGTTCTTTTGTTGAGGATGTCAGAAAACTTGAGGCATTCCTTAAATTCTGCCTTTTCAAAAAACTTCGTTTTGAAGTTGTAGTGGTAGGTGAGCAGGAAGGACTGACTGATGTCGTCCAACTCGGTACCCGCCCCGATACTCCCCACGATATTGATTACTGCTTCCAGGTTTCCTTTCTCAAGAGCGCTGTGCAATTCAGTGATGATTTTGGAGTGGCTCTCGGATTCAATATTTTTTAATTTGCTGCTCATAGCTTTGAAGTTTCTAAAAATAGCGTGGCTTAGTAGCCGTGATCCAGGCTGTGGCTCGTCATGCTGCCTTGTGGAGTTGTGAATTTAAAAGTCATAACCTGGTTTTGCCGACTTTATGGAAAAAAGCAGACCATAAATAAGCGTATTTTTCAAAAATCTGTAATTCTTTCCACATAAAAAAGGGTCGGGCTCCTAAAATATTGAAAAACGGAGCAAGTATTTCAGCCGTGGTTTGGAATGCTGATTTCGAATCGCGTGCCTTTGTTCATCGTACTGGTAAAAGAAATTTTGCCGTTCAGCTTTTCTATGGACTGCTTCACAATGTAGAGACCGATGCCGGATCCTTCTACGCGCTCGTTGGCCCGGTAAAACATCTCGAATATACGACTTTGGTATTTTTTCTTGATGCCCACGCCGTTGTCTTCCACTACTATTTCACATTTCTTTTTCGTGGTTTTTGTTTCTATGCGCACGTACGGAGCAGGAGACTTGACCCGGCTGTACTGAAATGCATTCGAAATCAGGTTGCGCAAAATTTCATGTAAGCGCTGAGGATCTGAATACAGCGTAGTGCCGGATACGCGCACCTCGCGGCGGACGCTTTTGTAGTTGGGGTTGAAAGAAATCTGCGATATGCACTCGTCAATAATCTTTTGGAGGTCTACGGGCTCCACCGTCACTTCCACATTGAGATTTTTGGAGTGGCTCAGCACATCTCGTATAAACAAATCCAGGCGCTCTACCCGACCACTTATCATTTCCACGTACTCGTGAAATACCCTCGGGTCGTTTTCCAGTTTCACCAGGTTGATAAGTCCTTTGATAGAAGTGAGGGGAGCTTTGAGGTCGTGCGATACCTTGTATACAAAGTTGTTGAGCTCGGTATTGCGGATCAGCAGGAGATCTTCAGCAATTTTCCTGCTGTGAATATCAATCAGATGAATGAGGTATTCGCCTTCTTTATGGGGGCTCAGGATTTTGGTACCCTGTACGATCACGTTCTTTTCAGCATTGCTCGATTTGAGCAGCAGTTCATGCTGGAATGTGTGTGCAGCTGAGCGCAATTTTTCCCGAAGCAGTTTCCCCTGGTCTTTTGGAAAAAGAGTGAATACCTTTTTGCCCATAATGCCTTCCACCCCAAAGCCAATGAGATCTGTGGCCGACTTGTTGGCTGTTTTGATATTAAAGTGTTTGTCGGTGATGATTTTACCAATAGGCGAATGGTCAAAGATGTGGCGAAACCGCTCTTCGCGTTCCCGTATTTCGATTTCGGCGGTTTTTTCGCGCGTGATATCGCGGGTGAAAGAAAACACGCCTACCACTTTTTGGTCGATGTCGTAGAGCGGCATCTTGGTGAGCATCACCCATTTTCGGTCATTACCCGGCCATATTTCTTCCCGTATTTCATTTACGATGGCTGCTCCTTTTTCAATCACCTCCTTTTCTTCCCTTTTGGAGAGTTGAAAGTGCTTTGTCCCAAATATTTCCTTGTCGGTTTTGCCAATGATATCCTGGGCATTTTTGTGTTTTATCCATTTCAGAAATTCGTCGTTTACCCTCAGGTACTGCCCCTTTTTATTTTTGAAAGTAATGGAATCGGGCAGATGCGCCCAAAAGGCGTCCATCAGCTGGGTTTCGCGCTTCAGTCGCTTTTCGGCGCTTATTCGCTCGGTAATGTCACTTATGAAAAGAAAAACGCAGTCCTTTCCGTCATACACGATGGGTGACGCGATCATCGAAACCGCCTTTACTACCTCGCCCATGCTTTCGATCTGAAAATCGATCACCTGGCTCGTTTGTTTATTCTTTTCTACGCCCTCCAGCGTATCTTTCACTTTTTTGAGGTATTTTCTCTTTACTACCTGGTAAAATTTCTGCCCGGCAATTTCCCAGGGATTGCCTGTGTCCAGGATTCGGGCCATGGCAGAGTTGAGGAAAAGTACCACGCCCTTATGTGCTATCAAGATGCCTTCGGGCGATAGCTCTATGATGGTACGATACAGGTTTTGTGTTTCCCGAAGCACCTCTTCGGTTTTTTTCCGGTAAGAAATGTCCTGCAAAAGCAGGATCAGCTTATCCGGAGCGCCTGCTTCGTTGCGTAGCAGTGTGGTGCGTATTTCTGCCTGAAAAACGGTTTCCTTATCTTTGATTATTTCGTATTCCTCGTGGTTGTAGGGATGGCGGTTAATCATTTTGTGGATGTTCTCGCGTAGCTTGTGCTGGCCCTTTTTGTCCAGCCGATCCATGATGTTTGTGCCAATGAGGCCTTTGCCATTTTTACTACCTACAGCATTCAGGGCCGCCGCCGATGCAAACTCGACCTTCCCGGCCAGGGAGCTAATGATGATGGGGTCTGACAGGGTGTCAATGAGGGTTCTGTACAGATTTTCAGACTCTTTAAGCCTTTCATTTTCCTCTTCCAGATATTTGATTCTATCTGTCAGTTTTTGAATGTGTGAAGACATACGGAAACGTAGAAGGTATCGATTTTTCTCCTGAGCTACTGTGCCTTACATAAGCTCGCGGCATTTTTACAGTCCATAAAAATATGAAAATCATTTTACTGCGATCACTTAGTTTAACAATATTTTAATTTAATTTTGCAGCTTTATTTTTTAGGAAAAGACAGAACGTAGCACAATGATCATCGACATTGCCAGGAGATTGGGCGAAACAAAAGAATATTACTTTTCAGTAAAACTTCAGGAAATACGGGAAATGATTTCTCAGGGCAAAGATGTGATCAATATGGCTATCGGAAGCCCTGATATGGCGCCATCCGAAGCTACGATTGCCGCGATGATCGAACATGTAAAAAACGAAAAACTGCACGACTATCCGCCCTACAGGGGACTCCCCCAGTTGAGGCAGGCAATAGCCAGGTGGAGCGCCGACACCTACGGCGTGGCCCTTGACCCGGAAAGAGAAATTTTACCTTTGATTGGATCAAAAGAAGGAATCACGCATCTTTCTCTCACCTTTCTGGATGCGGAAGATGAAGTACTGGTACCGGAGCTGGGGTATCCGGCCTACAGGGCGGTGACCGAGATGGTGGGCGCCAAGGCGCGCAATTACATGCTCCTGGAACACAAAGGATGGACCCCTGACATCGAAGGCCTCGAAAAGCAGGACCTTTCGAAAGTGAAACTCATGTGGCTCAACTACCCGCACATGCCCACGGGCGCCACGGCATCGCGAGAGGTATTCGAACGCCTGGTGGGGTTCGCA
>CAYUJK010000038.1:0-6704 GCA_964444895.1 uncultured Roseivirgaceae bacterium | reverse complement strand
ATTCTGGGCTGTACGGTAGATGAAAGCCAAACCGGTATGTTTCTCTGGGGAAAACTTCCCGAGGGTGTACAGGCCGAAAAATTTATTGACCACCTGTTGTACACCTATCACATTTTTATAGCTCCGGGGTTTATTTTTGGCCCCAAGGGAGCCAACTACATTCGGGCGTCCTTATGCATCGATGAAGAGAAACTCGACGCCGTAAAGACCCGCCTGAAAAACTTTGAATCCATTCCACTATGAAGATAGCAATTATAGGCCTGGGGCACATTGGCGGCTCGTTTTCTTTGGGAATTAAATCCATCGACGATAGCCATCAATTTGTGGGTTTTGATATCAACGAAGACCACTGTAATAAAGCCCTGGAGTTGGGCTTGGTAGACGAGGTAACTGACTTTGAGACAGCTGTTAAAAGTGACCTGGTGGTACTGGCCATGCCTGTGAATGTCATTGAGAAGCAGATTGTATACACCCTCGACCTGCTGCCGGAAAATTCGATTTTGATAGACCTGGGCTCCACCAAGGAGCTTTTTTGCAAATTGGCGTCAGGGCACAGAAAGCGAGCGCGCTACGTGGCCTGTCACCCGATAGCCGGTACAGAGAATTCCGGTCCGGAGGCGGCTTTTTCGGGCTTGTTTAAACATAAAACAGTCATTATCTGCAATCGTCAGGAAAGCGATACCGATGCGTTGGAGATCGTGGAAATACTTTTCAAGCAACTCGATATGCGCATTAGCTACATGGATGCCTCAGAGCACGACCGCCACATAGCTTACGTTTCGCACCTAAGCCATATCAGCTCCTTTGCGCTGGGGCTTACCGTGTTGAAGAAAGAGAAAGATGAGAAAAGTATATTCACCATGGCTGGATCGGGGTTTTCTTCTACCGTTCGCCTGGCCAAGAGTTCGCCAGCCATGTGGGCGCCCATCTTTCAGCAAAATCATACCAATATTATTGCCGCCCTGGACGCCTACATCCAACAGCTTGTGGAGTTTAAAAATGTAATCCAGAAAAATGAAGCGGGAGAAAGCTTCGAGCTCATGGAAAAGGCCAACGAGATTCGTCGCGTGTTGCTAGGGATCGAAAACAAATAAGGATAGCCCGATCGATAAGCCCTTTCCGGTTTCCAAAGTTATGTCCCGGCCATCAAGCCGGCGTCAGACTGGATACTTCCGCGTCTTTGTGGATCTTTTTCACGAGTCCCTGCAGCACATTACCCGGGCCCGATTCCACAAAGGAAGTTGCGCCGTCGCCCACCATCGCCTGTACAGATTGAGTCCATTTCACCGGAGCCGTTAGCTGGTCAATCAGGTTCTTTTTGATGGTTTCTACGTCCGTAGCTGCCTTTCCTGTAGCATTTTGATAAATAGGACATACCGGCTTGGTAAAGCTTGTCTTCTTTATGGCTTCTTCCAGCTCTTGCCGGGCGGGTTCCATCAACGGGCTGTGGAAAGCGCCGCCTACCGAAAGCGGCAATGCGCGCCGGGCCCCGGCTTCTTTCATTTTTTCGCAAGCAATGTTGATGCCTTCTACGGTACCGGAAATTACCAACTGCCCGGGGCAGTTGTAGTTGGCGGCCACCACTACGTCATCGACCTCTTCACATATTTTTTCTACCTGCTCATCTTCCAGGCCGATAATTGCGGCCATCGTTGACGGGGTGCGCTCGCAGGCCTTCTGCATAGCCATGGCACGCGCGTATACCAGTTTCAATCCGTCTTCGAAGGTAAGTGCGCCGGCCGCTACCAGGGCCGAAAATTCGCCCAGCGAGTGACCCGCCACCATATCGGGCTTGAAGGTAGGGTTTACAAGTGCGTTGATTACCGAGTGGAGAAATACAGCCGGTTGCGTCACCTTAGTTTGCTTTAGTTCGTCTTGTGAACCGCCGAACATGATGTCGGTGATATTAAATCCAAGTATTTCGTTGGCCCGGTTAAAATATTCCCGGGCTTCAGTAGAGTTGTCGAAGAGGTCCTTCCCCATACCGGGAAACTGGGCGCCCTGGCCCGGAAAAACGTATGCTGTCATGGCTTTGTTTTTTTTAAAAATAACCGTTGCAAAAATGAGGGATTTTGCGAAGGTTAAAAACATTCGCAGCAAATTTTCAGTGAAAATTAGTTTTCCCGGTGTACCATCAGCCAGCCCTTGAACTCCTGTACTCGTCGCCGGGGATCAAGCATATCAAAAGTAACGGTGGCCACATAGTAGTAGGTGCCGGCGGAAACGGGCTTGCCATTATTACCTACGCCATTCCAGTGGATGAATATGGTATTTTCGCCGCCCGACTGGTAGTCATATACCAGGTTCCCCCACCGGCTGAAGACCTCAAATTTTACCGATTCTACAAATCGGGGGCACAGGTAAAAGGGGGCATCCGTATTCCAGGTAGTAGCGTCATACGCCTGGAAAGTGTCGTTGTAGCTGTCATTATTAGGTGTAAATACATTGGGCAGAAAGTAGAAGGGGCAGTTGTCCGCACATATTGTTTCGGTAGCCTCGCTTTCATTGCCCGAGCGGTCTACCGCTGTGATTTTATAGCAACCCTTGTAGGAGGAGATGTTGCGATGGATGAAAAACGTATCAACTGCCTGGGCGATTATGCTGAAGTCTTCCTCTTCTCCGGTAGGCGAATAGTAGACATTAAAGCCTCGCACATCTAACCCGCATTCCTCACTCAAATCAAAACTCCAGGCAAGCTCATTTTGATAGTTGTCAAAGTCACACTCTTGCGTGCGCAAATCTTCACAGTCGTTGAGAAGTACTATCATGGAAGGACCACACGGCGGAATGGTGTCGTTTGGTTGGGCGCATATTATCTGCGAAAAATTTTCCAGGGGTGTGGCAATGTTGTCATTGCCATAAGTACCCCGCGTGACTACGTAGTAGCAATATTCCTTCTCTTCGTCGAGCCCAGCTTCTCCTGATGCCGAGCCGTCGTCCAGGTAAAGCAGACCATTGTCAAATACGTTCACGCTGTCCAGCAGCAAAAGCTGTTGAGGCTCACCGGGGATGATGTTGTCCCTATAGATAAGGTGCATGGGGTGGTCTTGCGCAAAATTAGACCACGGCGTATTGGCCTGCCACGATATCTCCAACGCTCCGTTCAGGGGAACAATATCGTTACGGACAGAAGACGCCAGGGCAGAAGTGTCGATTGCCTCGCCGTTGCCATCGTAGTAGACGAGGTGATAGTTGTATATCCTGTTGAGCGTGTTGAGGCCATCATCTGTAAAAAGGGTGTCGGTGATATTGTCTCGTACAAGCTCCGTACCGGCTGTGCTGAAACCTTCGCCCCGGTACACATCATAGCTGTAAGGGGGAGGGTATATTCCCTGGTCAATGCCGAAGGGAGAAGTCCACCGCACGAATATTCTGCCAGTAGTTTCACTTGTTTCCAGCACCGATACGTTAGTGATCAACGCGTCTTTTTCATCCATTATCAATACGCAGACCTCGTCAGACACAATGCTTTCCATATAGTCGGGTACCATAAAAGTAGCCACAATACGGTAGCAGTAGTTCACGCCGCTTTGAAGCGCAGGATCGTTGTCAATATAATCGGTAGTAGTAGCGGGCACTTCGGCTATCAGTTCGTATCCCGCATTGGGCGGGATGCCCAGTTCACAGTTGCCCGGTGTAAAGTCGTAGCTGTCTACGCGGCGGTAAATTTTCAGTGTTTGAGCGTTGGTACAGCCGTAGTCGTCCCACGTGAGTTCAATGTTGTCGGCATCGCCCTGGGCTGCCACCAGGTTCTCCGGCGGCGGACCTACTACCGTGATTGCCCAGTTTTTGAAGTCGGCAAGCTGAGGTCCATTGAGTGTATCGGCAGCCTTAAAACGCGCATAATAGGGGAGGTTTCTGATGCGATTGCAGGTGGTTTGCCAGCTGAATTGCGCTACGGCGGGCGAAGCTTGGAGAATCGCGGGAGTGGGAGAAAACTGCGCCCGTGGATTCACCGGTGGCTCATACACTTCACCAAAGGAAGTGATCTTAACGGAATCACCATTGGGATCAATGGCCAGTATTTCTGCTTCTATGAGTGCCCCAGCCACCACACAGGTGTCGTTGGGGATGATCAGTTCGGGCTTTTCATTTTCACAGTCCCTTACCGTCACCTGCATATCGCGCACAATGTACCCATACTCCAGCCATTGACCGTTTATTCTTTTCCAGGTGATGATTTTAAAGGCAAAATTGTATTCGCCCTGGTTGCCGGGGGCATCCCAAATGATATCGCCGGTTTCCTCGTTGAGGGTAAAAGTGGCCGGTCCTGTGCCATCCTGGTTTTGGGTGCCACTTCTGTTGATATCATAGATGTGAGGAAACTGGTAGCCGCTCACTTCTTCATTTCTGCTTCTTCGGGGATTGACAAATTCATACGAGATACTGTCGCCGTCAATGTCAATGGCGCCAGCGTTGTGCAGGTAGGTAACGCCGATACAGCCTTCGTCAATGGGAGGGTTCAGGAGCTGGGGTGTGTTGTCGCAGCCGAGCAGCGGGTCGATGGTCAATTGGGTTTCTACATAAAAAGGCTGTGTTACCGAAGCGTTGATGTTGAGGATACCATCATTTCGGTTTTCCTCCATAAACCCAATAGTGTAGGTGCCGGGTCCGGGAAAAGTGTGCTGACGTATGTATACTACCTTTCTGATTCTATCTCCAACCGGCTCTTCGAAGTCAGGCGTCTTCCCTACTTCGGCAAGTGCTTCTACCGGGCTTCCGTCGTTAAAAAATATATAACCGTTGCCTGGCTCTATTCCGTCTGTGTCCAGGTAAAGGGTGATGAAAACGGTGTAGGACAGTTGGCTACACGAATTCACCACGGCTGTTACCTCTCCCGCACGAATGTGGGTGGCAAGTGCTCCGCCGGATATCAATAGCCAAAGGAGGGTAGTAAGAACCAGGGATCTCTTCATCTTGATGGTATTGTCAAATTATGCTGCACGTAATACTAAAATTACTTTTTTAATTTTTTATTATAAACTCAAACAATAAAAAAAGACATCTTGTTGTGAAAATGTCCTGCAAATGATAATCGTCATAAAGTGCAATTTAGAATAGATTAAAATTAGGACACTTAAACCACTTATTTTGGTTGGTAACGATTCCAGATTTAAATTTGAGCCTCATAAAACGATTCAATCACAGATAAATAAAGCAAAAATGAGTTGGGTAAAAAGAGTGTTCTCCGGGCCCGTAGGAAAAAAGTTCCTGATGTCGCTTACCGGATTGTTCCTGATCACCTTCCTGGTGATTCACCTCATAGGGAATTTGCAGTTGCTCTACAATGACGGCGGCTATGCGTTCAATGCCTACGCCGTATTCATGACATCAAACCCCTTGATCAAAACAGTATCGTACGTGCTGTATGCCAGCATATTGCTGCATGCCATCGTCTCGCTGGTGCTAACCTTGAAAAACCAAAAGGCAAGACCTCAGCGCTACAAAGCCAACAACCCCGCGGCCAACAGCTTTTGGGCTTCGCGAAACATGGGTATCCTCGGTACGATTATCCTGATTTTTCTGGTTGTTCACATGAAGGGATTTTGGTTTGAGTACAAGTGGGGCTACGTCCCTTATGCCAAATACGAGGTGGCAGCCGGACAAGAGATATCAAAGGTAGCCATTCCCGACGACCAGCTGACAGAGGAAATCAAAGACCAGGAGGGCGTATACAGAGACCTTTACCGGATCGTAGACGAAGCCTTTCAGGTATGGTGGATTGTAGCGCTGTATGTATTGTCAATGGCGGCACTCGCCTTCCATTTGTCCCACGGGTTTCAGTCGGCATTCCAGACACTCGGTATCAACCACAAAGCATACACGCCCTTTATCAAAAAGGTTGGCGTGGGCTTTTCTGTAATTATTCCGGCACTGTTTGCCCTTATTCCACTTTATTTCTTTTTCATCAAATAGTAAGGCAGTTATGAAATTAGATGCAAAAATTCCATCAGGGCCACTGGCCGAAAAATGGACCAAACATAAATTTAACCTGAAGCTGGTAAACCCCGCCAACAAAAGGAAGTACGATATCATTGTGGTAGGCACGGGCCTTGCGGGAGCTTCCGCCGCCGCTTCTTTTGGGGAGCTGGGCTACAATGTAAAAGCATTTTGCTACCAGGACAGCCCACGAAGGGCACACAGTATCGCGGCACAAGGAGGTATCAACGCCGCTAAAAATTACCAGAACGATGGCGACAGTGTATTTCGCCTGTTCTACGATACCGTCAAAGGAGGTGATTACCGGGCCCGGGAGGCCAACGTGTACCGCCTAGCTGAGGTGAGCGCCAATATCATTGACCAGTGCGTGGCCCAGGGCGTTCCCTTTGCCAGGGAATACGGAGGGCTGCTGGATAACCGCTCTTTCGGAGGAGCGCAGGTTTCGAGAACATTCTACGCCCGCGGACAAACCGGGCAGCAGTTGCTGTTAGGCGCTTACTCGGCCCTCAGCAGGCAGATAGCGGCTGGCAAGGTGAAGATGTACCCTCGTACGGAAATGCTTGACGTGGTGCTGATCAACGGCGAAGCCAAGGGGATCATTAGCCGCGACCTGGTAACAGGCAAAATAGAATCGCACGCCGCTCATGCAGTGGTGCTTGCTACCGGCGGATATGGAAACGTATTCTTCCTTTCTACCAACGCCATGGGCTGCAACACTACCGCAACCTGGCGAGCCTATAAAAAAGGGGCTTTCTTTGCCAATC
>CAYUJK010000037.1:13643-15781 GCA_964444895.1 uncultured Roseivirgaceae bacterium | reverse complement strand
TGAGGCACGAGAGAACCCGGGAAATGGCAGCTGATATTTACCGCAAGGCCCGGCCCAATTACCATTTTGTTTCTGTAAACACTATTGATGAGATTGTGGGCTGGAGCGAATAGCAAAACCGGCACCATCTACTTGATTTTTTCGTTAGCGATTATATATTGTCATTTTTTAATGTGGATGAAGAATGGACGAGTTGTTGCCTTTATTTCCTCTTAATATCGTCGTTTACCCGGGCGAAAAAGTCAATTTGCATATCTTCGAACCGAGGTACATCGAACTCATAAACGACGTATATGCGGGCGACCGGTTTTTTGGCATGCCTACCTACCTCAAAAACAACATTGAATACGGCTGTACGCTGAAAGTGGTGGAAATCAGTAACATTTATAAGGATGGCCGCATGGACATCAAAACAGTAGGACAGGACATCTTCAAAATCCTTAAGTTTTACAACCCGACCTTCGGTAAAAAATATGCTGCCGCCAAAGTAGAATTTGTTCAAAATGTTTACGACCCGGACTACCATCTTTACGACAAGCTTCACGAGATGGTACTCACGCTCGTGAGTCGCATGGATACCCGAAGCAACCTGAAACTGAAAGAAGATTTTACTACTTACGATATCGCCCATTTTGTAGGGCTTTCGCTGGAAGCTAAATACGAAATCTTAAAACTGAATCACGAAAAAGACCGGCAGGAATACCTCTGCAAACACCTGGAGAATCTTATACCGATTGCCGAGAACATGGAAGAAAGCCGCCAGCGAATCAGCATGAACGGGCATTTCAGAAACTACGGCAAACTGGATTTTTAATCAAACCGAAGGGTTTTAATAGGATCAATATTGGCAATCACGACTGAGGGGATCATCAGGATAAGGCTAATGATAATAAAAACCAGTGCGTTGAGGCTAAGAATAATGCCCCAATCCCACAAGATGGGCACGTAAGACATGTAGTAGTTCACCGGATCAAGGCGTATTATCTTAAAATAGTGCTGGGCAGCGGCCAGACCAAGTCCTACAAGATTGCCATATAACAGGCCCCGAAGCGTAAGGTTGATCCCATTGTATACAAAAATATTTCTTATCTGCGCGTTGGCGCTGCCGAGCGCTTTTAATAGCCCGACCATCTGCGTGCGTTCCATAATCAGGATCAGCAATATTGAGGTCATGTTGATACAAGCGACCAGCAAAATAAAAAACATCAGTATGATCACATTTTTGTCCAGCAAAGTAAGCCAGTCAAATATTTCCAAAAATACGTCGGCTGTTTTTTCGAGGTACAAATTGGGCTCAAGCACCTGCTGATCCAGGTAGTCAAACGCCACGTCTACCTTATGCAAATCCTTTAGGAAAATCTCAAAGCCCCCCACAAAGGTCTCGGGCCACAGGTTCAGCTTCTGCACCATCCTCAGGTCTCCCAGCACCACCTTTTCATCAAAGTCTTCCATACCGGTCTCGTAGATGCCAACAATTTTCACTTTGCGCACCCTTACCGGCTCTTCCACAAAGTAGATGAGGATATCTTCATTGAGATGTATCTGCAACAATTCCGAAACTTTCTGAGAAATAATCACCTCTTTTGCATCGGTCGTATCGCTGAAGCGGATCATTCGTCCCGCAATCATGTTTTCAGAAAATCTTTCGTAGTCAAACTGCTCATTTACACCCTTGAGCACCACGCCCATCACTTCCTCGTTGGCTTTGATGAGTCCTGGCTTGTTGGCAAAGGGTTGGACGTGATCGATGAAATCCAGCTCCCGCCACACTTCGTTGAGGCGGTTTTTCGTCGTGATCGGCTCCTCGTCAAACGAGCTGCTAAAGGAAAACTTGGTCACCTGCAGATGCCCGCCGAAGCTGTATATCTTTTCGTGAATTTTTGTCTTAAAACCTCCCAAAATGAGAAAGGAGATGATCATGGCAATGATGCTGAGAGCGATACTGAACACCGCAACACTGTGAATGGCTCCTGAAAACGAAGTCAGCTTTTTTGATCTTATTCTCTTTGATATATAGTAGGCGAAGTTCAAATTGTTAATTTTGGGTGCAAAATAAAAATAAAATGCCAAGATCAATTCCCATCACATTTTTAATGTTAATCATTTTTTCCTGCACAAAAGGGCAAACCGACCAAACC
>CAYUJK010000037.1:3406-13543 GCA_964444895.1 uncultured Roseivirgaceae bacterium | reverse complement strand
TTTGATATTCAGGATGTAGGCGCCCGGTTTTACACATATATCAGCACCCTTCATTATGTAATGGAAGCCTGCGCGGAAACTGGTATTCCTCTTTTGGTGCTCGACCGGCCCAACCCAAACGGATTCTCGATAGACGGCCCCGTGCTGGAAGAGAAACACAAGTCCTTTCTGGGAATGCATCCCGTGCCCATTACCCACGGCATGACCATCGGCGAATACGCATTGATGACCAACGGCGAAGGATGGTTAAAAAAAGGGATTACCTGTTCCCTGGAAGTCATCGAAATGAAAAACTATACCCACCAAAGCCTTTACACACTTCCGGTGAGGCCCTCGCCAAACCTGAATACACAGCAGTCCATTTTGCTGTATCCCTCATTGTGCCTCTTCGAAGGCACGATCATTAGCCAGGGACGGGGCACCGAATTTCCTTTCACGGTACTGGGGGCGCCAGCTCTGAAGGGTCGTTATGAATTTAGCTTTACTCCCCGAAGCCTGCCCGGCATGAGCGCCACGCCCCTCCACCAGGACATGGAGTGCTTTGGCATTGACTTGAGGGAAGCAGATACAGAAGTTTTTAAAAATGGCAAAATCAATATTGCCTGGCTGCTGGAGATCTACCAGGCCTACCCGGAAAAAGAGCGCTTTTTTGACGCTTCGCAAAGCCGTCAAATAGGAGACTTCGACAAGCTTGCCGGCACCTCATCGCTGCGGGAGCAAATCATAGCCGGAAAAAGCGAACAGGAAATACGAGCAACCTGGGAGGAGAGCCTCACAAAGTTTAAAGAAACGCGAAAGAAATATTTACTCTATAGCGATACGGAATAATATGCGCGACTTGAAGATCATTTTTATGGGGACACCGGAGTTTGCTGTCGCCTCACTGAAAAAGCTGTATGAATCGGGGTACAATATCGCCGGCGTGATTACCGCGCCGGACAAGCCCCAGGGCAGAGGGCAAAAAGTAGTCTACTCTCCGGTGAAAGAGTTTGCCCTGCAGCACCACATTCCCGTGATGCAGCCTACCAACCTGAAATCACCGGAATTTGTAGAAGAACTGAAAGGCTACGGCGCCAACCTGTTTGTGGTAGTGGCTTTCCGCATGCTGCCGGAGGTGGTGTGGTCTATCCCGGAATATGGCACCTTCAACCTGCACGCATCTCTCCTGCCCCAGTACCGCGGCGCAGCGCCGATAAACTGGGCCATCATCAACGGAGAAACAGAAACAGGGGTCACCACCTTCATGATCAACCACGATATCGACACCGGCAGTGTGATGCTGCAGGAAAAAGAATCGATTTCTGATGTGGATGATGCGGGCTCTCTTTACGAGCGCCTCATGCACAAAGGCGCTGAACTGGTAAGGAAAACGGTGGAAAAAATCCAGAAGGGCGAGGTAAAGCTGCTACCTCAGCCCGACGACGGCCACCTGAAACACGCTCCCAAAATATTCAGAGAAAATTGCGAAATCAACTGGAACAACGACACGGCAGCGGTACGCAACTTCGTGCGCGGCCTCAGCCCCTACCCCGCCGCATGGACCCGCCGGAACGGAAAAGTTTTCAAGATTTTCCGGGTGGAAGATGCGCAGGAAAAGCCGCTTAGCGCCCCCGGGAATTGGGTAACGGACGAAAAGTCTTTCCTGAAGATCAGCACTCGCGACGGGGTGTTGCGCGTGCTGGAGTTGCAAATGGAAGGCAAGAAGCGCATGGATATCGTTGAATTTTTAAGAGGAAACAAGATATGATCAAAAGTATTATAGCCGCCGTAGCGGAAAACAACGTAATCGGCAAAGACAACGACCTGGTGTGGCACCTGCCCGCTGATCTTAAATATTTCAAAGAAACCACCAAAGGGCACTTCATAATGATGGGCCGCAAGACGTTCGAATCGTTCGGGAAACCACTGCCCAACCGCACGCACATCATCGTTACACGCGATGAAAGCTACACGTACCCGGGCTGCTACGTGGTGCACAAACTGGAAGATGCCTACAAAATTGCAGAAGAAAATAACCGAAGCGAAATTTTTATCCTGGGTGGGGCGGAAATCTATCGCCAAAGCATCGACCATGCAGACCGGCTTTATATCACCGAAATTAAGGCGTCTTTCGACGGCGACACATTTTTTCCAGAAATAAACAAAAATAAATGGAAAGAAGTGGAAAGAAGCGATTTTGAGCCAGATGAGAAAAATAAATACCCCTATTCCTTTGTAAGGTATGAGCGCGTTTCGACGAACAAAATTTGATTTCTGAAAAACCGTTCAAAACGTATCGCCACGACAGAACCCCTCAAACAACCCGAATATCTTTTAATTCGAAAATACAATTAACTTTATTCCACCAATTCAAAATTAGTTGTCGGCATTTGTCACACTGGGAGCTTAAACGAAGCAACCAACTAACAGGAAGTTAAGCGCGATGTCTTTCCCCAAAAAGCTATCCGCAAGACCTCCCGGCAAAGCCAGGCTGATTTGATCCAAACCAATTAACAAAATACCCCCATTACCAGTGCATGCCGGCGTTTCGGCGCTCGCTGCTTTTTTAGCCTATACTTTCTTACTACCAATTTCAAGATCACCATGCTCTTGACAGATCGTCTCATGCATGGTCCGAATCATTGAAACATGAACAGCAACCTTAAAAGGAAGTGAAATGATTGGTAGGATAGTAAGTCTCTTGATCGTGATCGCGGCTCCGCTCCTGGTATCGGGACAGCGCCTGCACGAATCGCGGGATGTAGAGACAACTCCTGGAGTAATCGTGGTAAAAGTCAAAGGCTCTTCATCAAACATGCGTACCGCCGGAGAGACCTCGCCTATCGACTTTATCAGGAAAAACTTTAGCCCTGGCGAAATAGCCCCTGTACTGCCAAGCGATGCAAGAGCACGCAAAGGCGCTACCCAGTCCGGCATAGAACGAATATTCACCGTAACACTTGACGGCAATGAAAACATTAGCGAGGTTATCGAAAAAATCGAAAGCCTCGATGGGATTGAATACGCGGAGCCTCTGTACCAAAATGAACTCCTCTATATCCCCAATGACCCGCATGCGAACCCAACATCCGGCAACCAGTATTACCTCAATAACATAGGAGCCTACAAAGCCTGGGATATTGAAAAAGGCGATACCAACGTGGTAGTTGGCATTGTGGATACCGGCGCAGACCTGGCACATGCCGATCTCTTCCCCAACATTTACATCAACCACGACGATCCCATCAACGGCATCGACGACGACGGCGACGGCTACATCGATAACTACACCGGATGGGATATCGCTGACAATGACAACGACGCCCATGCGGACACCCACGCACACGGCACCTTCGTGTCGGGAATCAGCTCTGCCAAAACCAACAACGGGCTGGGCATCTCAGGGGTAGGCTTTAACACCCGCTTTATGCCGGTGAAGATCATGGAAAACTCTTCCGGGCGACTCCGAAATGAATATGCCGGCGTTATTTACGCAGCCAACCAGGGAGTAAAGGTGATCAACCTTTCATGGGGCAGCGCCTGGGGATACTCCAAGTTTGCACAGGACGTGATCAACTTTGCGGTGCTTGACATGGATGTCGTGGTAGTGGCCGCCGCAGGAAACACCCACGACCACATCGACTTTTACCCTGCTTCGTTTGACAACGTGCTCTCGGTAACATCCAGCGACGCTGCCGATAATTTTTCCAACTGGGCCACGTACAGCTACAAGGTAGACCTGATGGCTCCCGGACACGCCATGTACTCGACAAAAAACGGAAACTCCTACGGCAGCGTGGGAAATGGCACTTCGTATGCTGCTCCGGTAGTAGCCGGCGCCGCAGCCCTCGTAAGGAGCAAGTACCCCCACCTAAATGCCATACAGGTAGCCGAACAGCTTCGGGTATCAACCGATGATGTGAGTCACATTGGCGCCAACAGCACGTTTGAAGGAAAAATCGGCAGAGGCCGGCTCAACATTCACAAGGCACTGAGCGACACTACCATGCCATCTGTAAGGTTAAATGCATTTGAATACACCGGCCAGTACGGTAAGCACATCTTCCCCGGCGACACCATTAAAATCAATACCTCGTTCATCAATTACCTGAGCGAAGCGAAAGGCCTTACCATCAGCCTATCCACAGTAGATACAAATGCCGTAAGTCATTCCAAAGCTTACCACATCAACTCCCTTAAAAACTACGAGGTGAAAGATATCAGCGAAGACCCCTGGCAGGTGGTGATGGCCGAAAGCCTCCAGCCGAACACCCGCATTTACTTTCGCATTGACTATGAGGTAGGTGATTTCCGCGACTACGAATATTTCTACGTTACCTCGTCCCCATCTTTCTTCGATGTGGTCAGCAACAATTTCTCCATGACCATTAGCGGAGATGGCAGCCTGGCTTACGAAAAAGACGCCCTCAACTGGGGCAATGGCGTATGGAATAAATTTGACCGGATATCTAATCACATGGGCGTCATCATCAGCCGAAATGATGACTATGTGGCTAATAACGTGGTCAACAACTACACCATGCTCACAAAAGACAAGGATTTCGAAGCTGTCACCAATGCCCGGATGCACAATAACAGCCTGGCAGATGTAGATGTGCGCTCAAAGTTCAGGGAAAAAGAACACATCTACAGAATGGGCATTGAAGTGGAGCAAAAGGCACTCGCCTGGCATGATCACACCGAAAACCATTTCTCCGTGCTGGAGTACCGGTTGATCAACACTTCTGACTCTATCCTCGACAACGTAAACATGGCCTTCTACGCTGACTACGACCTGCGACACAAAGATTACAACACAGCTGACTACGACGCCAGTACAGGCCTGGCCTATTCTTTTAACGCCGCCGGCACTCAACTTTTTGCCGGCCTGGCCCTGCTCACCCCGGGCGATTCTACCGTTTATGGCATCGATAAAGCAAGCTACAATGGCAACAGCGCTGACTTTGATGTGCATTTTACTGATTCGCTGAAGTACGAATTTTCTACCAGCAGCATGGAAAAAACACAGGCTGGCGCCGGACTGGGCAATGACGTAGCTAACCTTGTAGGCATCAAAAACCTTACTTTGCAACCGGGAGAAAGCAAAAAGGTAGCCTTTGCAGTGATGTCCGGGCCATCGTTGGAACACCTGCGCGCACAACTTACCCGTGCCAAAAACAAGTACCAGGAATACATGGCCAGCCCGCCGGTCGACTACACGGTATTCTCGTGCAAAGACGGCGATGCCACGTTGTACCCCAAAACAGGCGAGGCAATGGAAGTGTATGCCGATGCCAGCCTGGCGCACCGTATCGACTCCACTGATGCCTACTACATTTCTTCTATTACCAAAGACACCACCTATTTCATCGTCGAGATCGAAAATGGTATGCGCCAGGATACACGTCGCGCTGTCGTGAGAATGATAGAACCGCAGGCTGATTTTATCATCACACGCAACCCTCTTCTTATTTCCGGCGAAGCGCTTGATACCATTCGATTCATGAATGCTTCCGCCCATGCAGACCGCTACTCCTGGGATTTCGGAAACGGCTATTTTGGAAAAGTAGAAAATCCCATTGTGCAGTACACCACCCCGGGCACCTATCAAATCACCCTGGCAGCCCACAATGCTACCGGATGTTCGGATACCATCACAAAAACATTGGAAGTGGTGATGCGATCGCCCAAACCGCTGGTAGACGACCTCACCATTTGCAAGTGGGAAGAAGCTGCCATCATGGCGACAAACACTTCACACGTCCGCGTGTATGCCGACGAAGGGCTAACACAGCCACTTTTCGAAGGAAAAATATTTGTGTCGCAACCCCTTGAAAAAGCGACAACATTTTACGTAACCAATGCCGACGGTCCGGAAAGTCTGCCTGTGGCCGTGCAGGTCAGGATTTCCAATCCCGATGCGGACTTTATCTACAGCGTAGCATTGGAAGACAACCGGCACCTGCTGAAAGTAGAGAACACTTCGCCCTATGCAGAAAACCTGCACTGGGAAATCAACAACCAGGTATTGGAAGACAGCCAGGTACTCCTCTATGACTATTCCAATGACGACATGGTCAATATTCTTTTATCGGCTTATGACTCGCTTTCTTGCGTAGATTCCAAGATCCTGGCCCTGATACCTTCGAAAAGCCCCATGCCGGTTGTTGAAAACATGGAGGTTTGTGCAAACAGCAACGCAACGATAGCCCCCAAAGGCGGAACCAACTTCCTTTTTTATTCTGATGCGTCCGCCACATCGCTGATTGGTTCGGGAACTGAAATGACGTTTGGACCCATCACAAAAGACACTATTGTTTACATCACCAACATCGACAGCCTGAAAGAAAGCGACCCTGTAGCTGTGCAGGTCAATATCATCGCTTTCAAAGCACATGCGACAGCCCGCCCGGAAAACATCGATCTTTCGCAGACAAATTCAGTAGAGCTTTTTGACTTCAGCACGGGCGCCCAGGAGAGTTACTGGGTACTGGATAACGGAACAATCGACACCGCCAAGGCTGTTTCGCAGCACATCAGCGAACCCGGTGAATACCAGTTCACACTGGTGGCCCGCCTGAACGAATACTGTGTAGACACCGCCACGGTAACGGTAAATGCTTCCATGGTGACGAGCGTTGCGCCAACGAGTTATGTAGAGGAAGTCGCTGCAGAAATAAGCCTATACCCCAATCCTGCACGGAACCATGTGAATATCCGTCTGACTCCCGAGCATACCTACAACCAAGTGGACATTGTAGACTATTCAGGAAAGGTAGTCTACCACAGACCCCTGGAGCAAATCAGTGCAATAGTTGAAATCAATACCTCCGGTATTTCAAATGGAATTTATTTAGTAAGATTGCATGGCCAAAATGAATCTAAAGTGATCAAGCTGGCCATCAATCAGTAAATAAATGACAACAGTTTCAGGGGAAATCCTCACCATAGGAGATGAGATTTTATTTGGTCAAACACTCGACACCAATTCTCATTTCATCAGTAGTAAGCTTAGCGAAATTGGAGTACGGGTAATCCGAAAAACCACCATAGGCGATACGGAAAGCGAAATTATGGGCGCCTTTGCGGAAGCTGAGCGCCGTGCCGACGTGGTGGTAATCACCGGCGGGCTGGGCCCCACCAGCGACGACCTCACCAAGCCTTGCCTGGCCAGGTATTTCAATGTGCCTTTGAAAATGAATGAAAAGGCACTGGAGGAGGTCAGGGCCTACTTTGAAAAAAGAGGTCGCGAACTCACCGAAGCCAACCGCCAGCAAGCTGCTCTGCCGGAAGGCTGCGTAGCGCTGAGCAATCCCGTGGGCACGGCTCCCGGAATGTGGATGGAACGCAACGGAAAAGTGTTCATCTCGCTGCCAGGCGTACCGCATGAAATGAAATACTTAATAGAACACGAGGTGCTGGGGCGCATTATCAACCGGTTTCCCCTTCCGGTTATCTATCATAAAATGATCAAAACCTGCGGAATAGGAGAATCCTTCCTGGCCGATAAAATCAGAGATTGGGAACAAAATCTGCCCTCCCATTTCAAACTGGCCTATCTGCCTACACTGGGCGAAGTAAAGCTGCGCCTCACGGCGTCGGGTAGCGACCTCAATACCCTGCAAAACGACGCCAACAGCCTCGTGGAGAAGCTAACCCCCCTCGCTGAGGACTATATTTACGGCTACGACGAAGACACGCTGGAATCCAAAGTAGGCGACATATTGGTGGCGGAAAATCTCACCATTGCCACCGCCGAAAGCTGCACCGGCGGCTATCTGGCCCACAGCATCACATCTGTGCCCGGCAGTTCTCACTACTACCGGGGATCGGTGATTGCTTATCACAACGACATAAAAATGAGCCGGCTGGGCATTCCCTCCGCCGTGCTGGAACAATACGGCGCCGTGAGCGAGGAAACCGTGCGTCTAATGGCTGAAAATATACGCAAAGAGATGAACGCCGACATAGGTGTGGCCACCAGCGGCATAGCAGGGCCTGACGGCGGCACACCAGAAAAACCCGTAGGCCTCGTGTGGATCGCTTACTCCGACGGAAAGACGACCGAGGCAAAAAAAGTACAGTTTTTAAAAGACAGGATGTTCAACATTCAATATGGAGCTAAGGCCGCGCTAACGCTGCTTTACAGAAAATTGAAGAAATTGGATTGAGAATCGTTTTTTAAAATACTAACTTGGCACGCACACAAGAGCGCTTAAAAGCAAATCACTATGGCATTAATTGAGGTTTTACTTCCGAAAATGGGTGAAAGTGTGATGGAAGCCACCATCAACACATGGCTAAAAAAAGTAGGTGAAAAGGTCGAAGAAGATGAGTCGCTCCTGGAAGTATCAACGGATAAGGTAGATACGGAAGTGCCCTCGGCGCACACCGGCATACTACGGGAAATACTGGCCAGTGAGGGAGACGTGGTGCAGGTAGGCAGCCCCATCGCCATCATTGATGCCGAAGGTGTAGCCGAAACGAAAACTTCGCAGCCGGCGGCCACAAAAACAACAAAACCTGCCACAGAAAAAGAAAAAATAGACATAGAACCGCCAATCAGCAATGGTAAGTCATCCAACGGCTTCCACGGCCTGTCAGAAAAACGAACTGCCAGCGACCGGTTTTATTCTCCACTGGTCAGAAACATCGCCAAAGAAGAAAACATCTCCTTTGAAGAGCTTGAAAAAATCAAGGGAAGCGGCAAAGACAACCGCGTTACCAAGGACGACATACTCCTGTACCTGGAGCAGCGCGCAAAAGGCCGGCAGCCAGCGTCCACCGCTACTGCCACGGCATCAGGCGAATCGAAAACTGCCCCGCGGGTAGAAGTTTCGGTATCGGCAGGCGACGAGATCGTAGAAATGGACAGGATGCGCAGGATCATTGCCGAACGGATGGTAGAGTCGCGGCGCATATCGGCGCATGTACAGTCGTTCATCGAGGCTGACGTGACCAATATTGTGCGCTGGCGAGAAAAAGTAAAAGACGATTTCGAACGAAACACGGGCGAAAAGATCACTTATACACACATCATCACCGAAGCCATTATCAAGACCCTGAAAGAGTTTCCGATGATCAATATTTCGGTAGATGGCAGCAAGATCATCAAGCACCGCGACATCAATATTGGGATGGCCGTGGCCCTGCCCAGCGGCAACCTGATTGTACCTGTGATCAAAAACGCCGATCAACTGAGTCTCACCGGCCTGGTGCGTAAAATAAACGACCTGGCCAACAGAGCCCGCAAGAACGAGCTTAGTCCCGACGAACTCAAAGGGGGCACGTACACCATTACAAATGTGGGTTCCTTTGGCAGTGTGATGGGCACTCCCATCATTTTGCAGCCCCAGGTAGCCATCATGGCACTGGGAGCCATCACCAAAAAGCCCGCAGTAATGGAAACGGCAGATGGCGACGTGATCGCCATTCGCCACAAAATGTTCCTGTCTCATTCCTACGACCACCGGGTAATCGATGGCATGCTCGGAAGCCTCTTTGCCAAGCGCGTTACGGAATACCTGGAGAGCTTTGATATGAACCGCAGGGATTGATGCATTCCGGCAAACCAAAACCTGGAAAATGAAGGACTTTCCATTTCGTGTGGTTTCTCTAATAAGACATCTTGTTTTGCCGCTCTTTCTGGCGCCCATCGTCGTCGTACTATTTTCATGTGAAGAGAGGGCTGCGCCTCAGGAAACCTGTGTGAAAAGTGATTTTTTCGGTGAGTTCGGCAGCAGGAAATTCCAAATGGGATTCAGTAGCTGGCCTTATGCAGCAACGGCAACGGCGGTAGATGACACCTATCGCTTTATCAGCGAGAATGCAGATGTGTATTCCGAACACATAGACGCCAATATTCCCTGGAACGCCTGGATCAATGAACTGCCGCTTCCCGAAGGTTTCACCAATGATATTGAGGGACGAAAATCGAGAAAGATTGTCGGGAAAAAATTGACCGTTTCCGTCAGTTTATTAAATAGCGCCCGAAGCGAACTTGCTTTTGATTTTGATGGCACAGTTCCGCACTACAATGCAATGGATGATAAGCACATCGAGGACGCGTACGTTAATCACTTGCATTACATCATCGACCAACTGGAACCCGATTACCTGATCGCGGCCATCGAAGTCAACGAGCTTTTACTCCATTCT
>CAYUJK010000037.1:0-3306 GCA_964444895.1 uncultured Roseivirgaceae bacterium | reverse complement strand
AACGAAGATGGGGTAGAAAAAGAAGGGTTCTCTACATGGAAAATCGTATTAAACAAATAACACTCAAGTTAACTATAAAACGTGGTCTTGAACCCGAAAGAATGGTTATTAAAACTGCGTAAACTAATGACTAATGACATTCGTGGCAGTGCATCCTAAAAAAGTTGAGCATTGGCTAAAACTCAAACAGCAGCAGTGAGATGTCGTCCTGAAACTCGCAATCGCCACTAAAAGACTTCAGGTCTTCGAGGATATCCTGTAGGATTTTATCGTCATTGGCAATGGTGAGCGTTTCAAATATGCGCTCCAGCCTTTCCTGCGAGTACATTTCTGAGGCTTCGTTGCGCTGTTCGATCACGCCGTCGGTATAGAACAAAATCTTGTCTCCCGGCTCTATGTCGATAGTTATCTCATCGAAACGGGCATCGGGAATGATGCCCAGTCCAGGCCCGGGAGATTCCAGGTTGGCGTAGGATTTCCGCCGGCTTTTCCACACCAGGGGGTGGTTGTGCCCGGCTTTGGTCATCCGGATCTTCCTGTCGGCCATATCGATGAGGGCGTAGTAGCAGGTGGCATACAGCCGGGTGAATATTTGGTAAAAATGGGCATTCATGCGGCTCATCAGCTCCACCGGTTTATCTCCGCACTCGTTTACAAAAAGCGTAAAGGCGCTCTTCATCACGCCCGTGGCCAGCGCAGCCGATATGCCGTGCCCCATCACATCGGCAATAACAATTCCCAGTTTTTCCGGCGATATCTTTTCGATATTGATAAAATCG
Source organism: uncultured Roseivirgaceae bacterium (assembly GCA_964444895.1). Lineage (GTDB taxonomy): Bacteria > Bacteroidota > Bacteroidia > Cytophagales > Cyclobacteriaceae > CAJXNP01. The sequence continues at coordinate 2,527 of CAYUJK010000037.1, read as the reverse complement.
CCTCCGACTTCTAAAAATGGCTTGTAGATGTACGACTGCTTTACGCCGTCTATCAGGTTCTTTTTATCTTCCAGGAGATTCGTGTTCAAAAAATAATCCTGGATCACCCTGGCATGCGAGAGGTCGGTATCGATCATATCCAGGCGGCTGGATTTCTGGTAAAGTACATTCTGTGACAGCGTGAGATTAGAAGCCGTTTCGCGAATGCGCGACATGGTTTCCATCATGCAGTTTTTGTAGAAATTGATGGCAAAATCCTTATTCTCTTCCAGTAAGCTCTCGAATGAATCGCGCTTTAGCACCAGCAGTATGGAGTCTTCGTTGGTGGTCACATTGGCCGAGCGGGGCAGCTTATCCACCAGCGACAGCTCGCCAAAATAGGAACCTGTGCCCATGCTGCTGATCAATATTTCCTGTTCATTTTGGCCGTATTTCGTTACGCGCACACTGCCTTTCAGGATAATGTACATGCTGTCGCCAATAGAGCCCTCCTCTATGATGCGGGCGTCTTTGGCAAACTCTTCATTCTTTAGCAGCGGCATCATCTTCCGGATCAGGTTAGCGTTAAGTCCTGAAAAAATCGGAACGGAATGCAGTATTTTTAAAATATCCATCGGACGGGAATGGTATAGTCAGGGCAATTTTTCGCAGCACGAAAATAGGATAATAATTGCTTTACTACCAAAAAAATCGTGCCTTAGTGTGCCCGCCGACATAGGGCGCTCCGGCTTACGGTTTAGTTAAAATTCAGGTTGATGTTGCGGCCATTGGCAGAGAGGTACTTGCCCGTGCCTACCGTTACCTTGGCCTTGCCGTCGCAGGAAGAGGAAAAATCCATATTCAGGTGGCCAAAATCAATGGAAGAACCGGCTTGTATATTTTGAATAAAACCCGATCCGCGGATGGGATTCTGCGTGCACTCCGAGAAATTGTACTGCGTTTTGAGCAGGGCATGGTACACTATTCCGCCCGACTGGTTGCTGGCCAGGGCCATTTGTCCACCGCCGGTGATTTGATAGGCGTCGTCGTACACATCTTCCAGGTCGTTTTGTTCGAAGGTGATGAACCATACATTTTGCTTGGCGGCCACGAAAACATCTTCTGCCGGGCCGGTATCCAGCCTGTCCTGCTCGATGTCAAAATAAAACCGCGACATCCCCACGTTCAAAATCGTATCAGAGCCCTCTCCTATCACGATATCCTGCTCGGCAAACACGGTCATAAACTTCCCGTCGCGCTCCGAAACCGGTACCGTGTGGATGCCATAAAATTTGAACTCCGACCCAAGCAGGTTGATGTCGCCAAACAAAATGGAGATCACACCGCCGTTGCGCGTGTTGTCCCAAATTCCCGCGATCATGATTTGCCCTATCTTATGGTTAAAAGGTAGCGGATTTTCGTCGGTGACATTTACGAAAAGCACCCCCGAACCGGAGTAGTCGGGATCATTTCCCCCCTGATAGGTAACGTTGGGAGGCAGCGGCTCGCCGTTGAAGGCCATGGCCGCCAGCGATGCACAGTAGCCGATAGCCGCCGATGACTGAAACCCCTGGCGGAGCGGCGTTACGTCGGGGTCTTGCTTGAACTCGTCAATTTTCCTGCAGGAAGAGAGAGCCGTAATACCGGCCAACACCGCGAATAAAATGTACTTACCCATGTCTTTGAATGCATAAATGAAGAAGTGGGTAACCTAAAGTAGGCATACCACAGGCAGAAAGGTAGATTTTTGATACGAAAAAACCAATCCCGTCAAGAGCTATAAGTGGGCCTTAACGGCATGCGGGCCAAACAATATCTACGATGTAACAGCCTATTCCTCGCTGATTTATTACATAAGAGACAAGCGGGTAATAAACGCACACAAATCAGCGAGTATCAAATCGTCCTATTTTTTCTATGATCAGTGAATTTTTGAATAATCAGCAAACTATGCCGCATATTCAACGATCTGCCATTTACGCCGGCTGCAACGCCCTGTTTTCACATATTCTTCCGCCCTTAGATTGATTGTTCAACATTGGCAAAAGAGTATGTGCCGATTTTCTGATTTAGTACGTTTCAAACGCATAGCTTACAATGCCGGCTTTTGACTAAAGCAGTTAATTGCCTTAAATTGTGTGAATTCTAATATCAAAAAAACCTAAACTCACATACGTATGGCAAAGACTTCGAGCGCCGCAACGAAAAAAGAACCGAATGTAAAGGTGGTCCACAATGTAGACCGCGTGAACCTTTACGATTTCGGCTACGAGAAATCGGGGGCCGTGAAGGGCGACCCTGACGTTTTCGTTTCCTACCTCAACAGGATCATAAACGGGGATTTGGTGGAAGAGAGCTATAAGGGGTTTACCGACGAGGAAAAGAACGAACGGCTAAAACAAATAAAACAACTGGAAAAACAGCAAAAAGAGCTGGAAGACGGCAATGCCAAAACAGAGGCAGAAATAGCCGAAAAAGAAAAAACCATTGAAAAGCACCGCAATGACCTCCTGAAAATACGGGAGTCCAGGGCGAAAGACAATGAAAA
>CAYUJK010000036.1:0-15960 GCA_964444895.1 uncultured Roseivirgaceae bacterium | reverse complement strand
TAATCACATTCGTATGGACCTGACTTTGCATTCGGAATTTGGCACGTTGAAAACGGTGATCACCCACCGCCCCGGCCCGGAGATCGAGCGTCTCACTCCCTATAACACTGCAGAATTGCTTTTCGAAGACGTGCCTTACCTGGAAGTAATGCAGAAAGAACATGACGAATTTACCAACCTCATTCGCGAGTGCACCGGCGCCAATGTGCTTCGGCTCCACGATCTGCTCGTAGAAGTGCTGATCAATGACAAGATACTTTCGGAAATTTTTAAAAAGGAATTGAAACCACACGGGTTAGATAAATACGCCGGCGATATTATCCTCAGGTACTCTACTTCCGAATGTGCCAACATCCTGGTAGCGGGCCTCAAGGTAAGGGAGCTAAAGAAAAAGTTTGCCTGCCCCGAGCTGGAAAAAAAAGACGCGGCAGAATACCTGATTCAGCCCTGCCCAAACCAATACTTCATGCGCGACCCCGCCGCCGTAGTACAAACGGGTGTGATCTCCTGCCAAATGAAATACCCCAGTCGCCAGCGCGAATCAAACCTGGTAAGGCTCATTTTTGAAAACCACAAGATGTTTCGCGACTCCTTTCACCAGATTTATCCGCACGAAGGTGTTGCTCAACCCTACCCCTCTATAGAAGGAGGCGATGTAGTGGTTTTATCGCCCAAATCACTGGCCATTGGAAGCTCCGAGCGCACCGACAGCGCAGCCATTAAAAAAGTAGCCGCTCAGGTACTGAAAGACGAACGGGTGGAAAGGGTTTATGAAGTTGATCTTCCGGCGAAGCGAAATTACATGCACCTGGACACGGTGTTTAGCATGATTGATGAAAACCTGGTAGTGACCTACCCGGATGCGATGAATTCCGTTCTTCGCACGTATGTGTACCGAAAAGCCGGCGAGGATTCTGATGGTAACGTGATTCTCGACGAGGAGATCATCAATGAGTCCATCACGTCGGTGTTGAAAAAAGAGCTGAAATACCTGGAAATCATAGAAACCGGGGCAGGCAACCCGGACTTCTCAGCACGTGAGCAGTGGTACGACGGCGCCAATGTATTGGCCATAGGTCCGCGAAGGGTGATCTCGTATAACAGGAATAAGTTTACCAACAAAGCCCTGCGCGAAGCCGGTGTAGAAGTAGTGGAAACCAGCTCATCGGAGCTGTCGAGAGGGCTCGGCGGACCGAGATGTATGACCATGCCCCTGGAGCGGCAGGTGTTCTAAGGGCCCTTTGCCGCAGTGATGCTGCGCATTGATATCAATTGTTTGTCGAATTCTGTTATGGAGACGCTACCGAAACTCCACGAGGTACAATTTCCTTTTCATGCTGCCAGGAGGGTACGCGCAAACAAGCAAGGTTTTCTTGTCCAGCCATCTGCTGTAGTTTTTATTGATGTGGATTTTCTTTTCGAAGAAATGGTGAAAATCTACCACCCCTCCATTGTGCAGGTCTATGGTAAATGTGTAAATGCTATGACCCTTGGACGACTCTTGCATGGCTATCTTCAGCTCATCGTCAAATACCTCTGCTACATAAGAAAGCCCCAAGCCATGCTGATGGCTCTGCTGTGTTTTATGGATGGCCTTTGCCCATTGTTTCACACCGGAGGCCGAAAAATTAAGAAGTAAAAGATCATCGGCGGCATAATTTGCGTCCTGCAGCTCGCCCCATTTCAACGACAGGTTCATCGCCTGAGATGGAGCATGAAAAATGGAGGCCTGCTGTTGCCTTTCGAAAATGGCCGTAACGCCGCCTTCACCGTCTGACACCAATTGTTGCAACAAAAAATCTTTTAGGCTCTGCGGCGTCATGGTATTTTTTCTACCCTGATTTTGTGAGGTAAACAATGCTTCTGCATAGAAATCTTTGATCAACTCCCGATCTACCTCCAGGGTATTCGAGTAGAGCACGGACTTAAGCACCACATTGAAGGAAGTGACACTCACCTTCTTTAATTCTTCATCCTGGTAGGCCGCGGCAAAAACCAAAAAAGAGGTTTCACTTTGCTTGAGTATCTTCAACTGCCAGTCTGCAATGGATTCTTGTGGAGGGATTATCTTTGCTGAAAGCCCAATGGGCGATACTCCCTCTTCGGCAAAATAGTACAACTCCACTTCTCCGGTGTTGCTGTCTGCCAGGGCCAGGCATAGCGATGCCTCGCCGTTGATGTATACCGCCATCGACTTTCCCGCTACTTTGTCGCCGGTGATGTACCATACCTTCTGCAGTTCCAGGGTTTTCAAATCGTAGAGATAGAATTCCACATTTTGTTCTTCACTTTCCGGGTAGGCGTAGAGCACGAAGCGCGAGAAATCTTCAGAAAACCGGATGGCAGTTTGCCGGGCCCTGCGGTAGTTTTCAAAAAGGGTTTTCTCAACCAAGTCTACTTTTTGCCCGGTAGCTATGTCGTATACAATCACATCTGCGTAGCCGTAGTCTTTCCAGGTCCAATACCTGAAAACACCTACTTGCCCGGCGTCCGGAAAATGAATGAGCTTGGGGAAACTACCTTCCTGGTTATAGTCGATGATGGCCCTCCACTTGTCAAAGAAATAATTATCGTACCTTGCCAGCCGAAATTTTCCTTTACCTTCTTCCAGCAGCATCACTGTTTCCTGGTGATCGAGCGCTATCACATTCTGAATTTCATAAGGGGCAAACGGCCTGGTATAGTCGAGCTCGTGTGAGGAGAAAATGTGCTGGGCCTGCAGTTTCCAGCCAAAAAAAATAACCGGAAGAAATATGAAAAAGTGTTTCATTTGTTTAAGGTTCTCGGTCCGAAGGCTCTGTCTTTGCCACCGGCTTGTTAGTCCACCTATTTGTGTGAGACAGAAAACATTTAAGCCCATAACCCACAACAATCTCCCTACCTTATCTTGATATGCTCCATGTGGTCGATGGGAATATTGAAATTCAGGCCGTACATTTTAACTTTTATATTGCCCTTGAATTCGAAGGCTTTCGTTCCCACGGTGTTTTTCATCAGCGCCATCACATCTTTCAGGTCCACATTTTTGAATAAAATATTGGCCTCTACCGGTACCACAAAATCTTCTTTTGGCATTAGTTTCATATCGTACTCCCTGTCGATACTGGTGAGATAGCGGCCGTCTACATTTACATCTATCTTTACGTTTTTCAATACAATCGACTTACCGTTGGGGTTATAAAACCGGGCATCACAGTTCAGATCGGCGCTGGTGAAGCCGTTCAGGGAAACGTTCACATTTTCAATACTTTTGAAATCCGGCGCTATGGGCTTTTGACAGCCGTAAAAAACGCTCAACATTCCCAAACATACCATTGGTAAAAGCCAACTTCTCATCATCATTATTTTTTAGTGTGTCAATATCTGCATTTTGTGCGCGTCCAGCTTCAAAAATATGAAAAGCAGGATGGTGAAAGCCCATAGAGACGATCCGCCATACGACATGAACGGCAACGGAATGCCTATAACGGGAAAATACCCAATAGTCATACCAATATTGACCATGAAGTGAAAGAAAAATATCGCGGCCACGGAATAGCCGTATACACGGGCAAATTTCGATTTCTGCCTTTCGGCCATGTTCACCAGCCTCACGAGGAAAATGACAAACAACGCCACAATCAAAAAACTGCCTATCCATCCGGCTTCTTCGCCCACGGTGCAAAAGATAAAGTCGGTGGTTTGTTCGGGCACAAAGTCAAATTTGGTCTGCGTGCCACTCAGGTATCCCTTTCCCCATAATCCACCGCTACCGATGGCTATTTTTGACTGCGTTACATTCCAGCCATAGCCAAGAGGGTCCGATTCAGGATTAATGAGAGCCTTTACCCGGTTTTGCTGGTGGGGTTTCATCACATCTTCGATGATGTAGTCTACGGCGAATACCACCGAACACACCACGGCGCCAGAAACAACAATAACCGCTATGCGCTTGAAGCCTTTCCTGCCAAATGCAATCAACAAGATACACACGAGCGTAACTGCGCCGATGAGGTACCACTCGGGCACGAAAAGTGTGAGAATAAATATCACCGCGGCTGAGAGACCAATAATGATAAAAGCCGGGTTGAGGCCCTCCCGGTAAAGCGGAATAGCAAAGGCCACAAATACCAGCGAGGTTCCGGTATCTCCCTGAAGCATAATCAGGCCCACCGGTATACCGATCACCAGTGCTGCCATGAACAGGTTCTTAAGGTTATCGAGCTTAAACATGGGTGTGCTCAGCAGCTTACCCAAAGCAAGGGCAGTAGCAAACTTGGCGAATTCTGAGGGCTGTAGTTTAAAAGAGCCTATCTCGAACCACGACTTTGACCCGGCTACCTCACGACCAAATATCAACACAAAAATCAATAACAAAATGATCAGTCCGTACACCACATAGCCCAGCGATTCGTAAAACCGGAAGTCTGCTGTCATGATTACTACGGCTATTACCAGGCAGGTAACGATTCGGATGAATTGCTTGCCGCTGTTCAGCGAGAGGTCAAAAATGCTCTTGCTGCTTTCCTCGTCATAGTTAGTAGAGTAAATAACGAGCCAGCCGATCAACACCAGTGCGAGGTAAATTAATACCAACACCCAGTCCATTCTGCCTACTATATTTCGTTCGTCTCTCATTTAGTAAATAAAGTGCCCCTTTAGTGCATAATCTTCTATCCAATGTCTTTTTATCTCCCCGGTCAGGTATTTTTCGATCATAAGTCCCGCTACGGAAGCCGCTGCGCGTGCTCCCTGCCCCGCATTTTGAACGTACACAGCAATCGCAATTTTGGGGTTTTCTTTGGGCGCAAAGGCCACAAATACGGAGTGGTCTTCCCCGTGAGGATTTTGAGACGTCCCCGTTTTGCCGCATACGGCTATCCCGTCCAGTCTGGCCCGGATGCCGGTGCCGGAAGTTACCACCGTTTCCATGGCGTCTATTACTGGCTGAAAATGTACCGTATCGATACCGCTATAATGTTTTGTCCGGTATTTTTCAAGAGGCCTGCCTGCCGAGTCTATCTCTTTTATCAGGTGTGGCGCGTAGTAGTAGCCTTTGTTGGCAATAATGGCGGCATAATTGGCCATCTGCAAAGGGCTCGTCAGGATTTCTCCCTGGCCGATGCTAATGGAATTAATGGTAGACCATTTCCAGGCATTTTCTCCATAAATGCGATTGTAGTATTGAGGGGTGGGGATGGTGCCTCCGTTTTCGTTGGGAATGTCAATGCCGAGCGGTTTGCCCAGTCCGAAATTATATAAATATTCATTCCATTTTTCGAGACCCATTCGGGAATCGATAAAGGTATTGTCAGAAAGCCCCTGGTTTATCACCCGGCGAAAAACGATATAGAAATAATTGTTGCTGGATTTCTGTATTCCTTTTTCCACATCATAATACCCGGGAGGGGCGTGATCACCTACCAGGCCCCCGGCACAGTATATCTGTTCGTTGGGCTTTATTACTCCTTCCTGAAGGGCTATCAACGCCTGGATGGGCTTGAAGGTAGAGCCAGGCGGGTACACCGACATAATCGACCGGTTAAATAGCGGCTTCAGGGTGTCTTTGGTAAGCTCCAGGAAATTATTTCCAAAATTACGTCCGCTCAACAGCGCCGGATCGTATGATGGAGACGAAATAATGCTGAGCACCTCACCGGTAGCGGGCTCCAGGGCCACCACTGCTCCGGCCTTACCTTCCATTAATTTCTCGCCATACCGTTGCAGCTCCAGGTCGATGGTGGAATATAAGTTGTTGCCGGGTTTCGAAGGCACGTCGTATTGCCCCTCCTTAAAGGCGCCTTTTACTACGCCCCTCACATTTACCATCTTGTACTTTACCCCCGGCTGCCCGCGCAGTTCCTTCTCGTAGTATTTTTCAAGGCCGCTGATGCCCACATAGTCTCCCCTGCGATAGTGCCCCGTGGTATCCCTGTCCAACTCTATCTGGCTAATCTCACCGATATACCCAAGGGCATTGGCCAGGCTCTGGGTTCCGTATCCGCGAAGGGTCCGTGCCTGAATGAAAAATCCAGGGTACTCCACCAGCTTATCCTGAAACTTGGCGTATTGCTCTACCGAAATCATTTTATAAAACGTCTGAGGAAGATGAAGGCTATAGCCCTTTTCTTTCTTCATACGAGCTTCTTCCCTATAAAACTCGTCGATGGTAATTCCGAGGAGATCACAAAAAGCAAGGGTGTCTTTCAGGTTCGCCTCACGAGGCACTACCATCAGGTCAAACACCGGTTTATTGTATACCAATAAATGCTGCTGGCTGCGGTCATATATGAGGCCTCGGTACGGGTACTCCGTTACAGGTCGCATAATATTGTCTTCCGCCGCCAGGCGATAGCTATCGTCCGTTACCTGAATGCCAAATAATTTAATAATATAGATCAGACCAATGAAGATAAAGACTGCCTGAACTATGTATTGCCTGTTATCATTCATAACATCCTTACCCTTCTGTAGAAAATGTATTGATAAATTATTAAAATAATGAATGTGAGAAGAGCAGAAGTGAAAATTTTGAAGAGTTTGTGGAAGAAGTAGTGGAAATTACCCGCTTCAATAAAAAACAGTAAAAAGTGGTGTAGGAACAGCAGCGGAAAAACATACGAAAGAAACCACTGAAAGCCCAGCACCTTCACGTTGGGAATGGTAACGCTTTCGTAACCGCCCCGGGGTGTCACAATTGATAGCCAATAGGGCCTCACGAAAGCAAGAGCTACGCTGGCCGCAGCATTAACGCCCAGGCTGTCGCTGAATATATCAACTGCCAGTCCGGTAAAAAAAGCCATAAAAAGAAACGCAAGGTGATCTGTTTCGAAGGACATAAAAAGAATAAACCCTACATAAAAAAAACAAAAAGCCGTATTGTAGAGTACAAAATTTTCGAATATCAGTATTTGCAACAATACAAATATGACAAAATTCAGCAGTAGCGATATGTAGTTGTTACTGTTCATCCAGCATTATTTCTGATTCCAGTATTTCTTTTTCTTCGAAACCCGGGTTTTTGATCACATACACGTACGACAAGCTGGCAAAATCTTCCGCCAGCTTAATTTTGATATGATAAAAGGATTCGTTGGGCGCCAGCGAAAACTCTTCTACGGTACCTATCATTATTTTTTCGGGGAATACGGCATTATAACCCGACGTCATCAGCGTATCATTTTCCTGGATATCAATATGCCTTGGCACGTAGAGCACCCTGCCATATTGGGGGTCTTTCCCGTCCCAATTCACTGTACACAAGGTGTTGGTCCTTTTAATCTCCGAAGACACGGTGACGCTCGTATTGACCAGTGAATAGGCGGTGGAGAAATTTCGGGACACAGAGCGGATAATCCCCACAACACCCCTGGAGCTCACCACCCCCATCCCGGGCTCTATGCCGTGCCTGGCTCCCTTATTGAGGGTAACGTGATTGTGAGTTTTACTGATCGTATTGTTCACCACCTTGGCAGAGATGAAATCGTACGTGAACCTCACATCCCCAATTTTTGAGGAGTCTGTGAGCCCCATGAGAATTACCGGCCGGGATATTTTGTAGAGGTTTTCCCTCAGCTTTGCATTTTCTGCAGCCAGGTTATTGTTGACTTTTCGGAGGATAAAATAATCCGATATTTCTTTACGGGTTTCATAAATATTTCCGGCAAGGCGATTAGAGCTGTGAAAAAAAGAGGCGCTGTGATAGGGGTTTGACCTGATCATCAGCCAATAGCAAAAAACTTCAAGCAAAATGAATATTAAAAAAGCTCTATACCGGTATATGAGTTGGAAAAAGCGATTCATGCTTTCGTCAGGTCATCAATACACTCTTCATTTTGTGCAGGTTAGCCAGGGCAAATCCGGTACCCCGCACTACTGCCCTAAGCGGATCTTCAGCTATATGAAGAGGTAATTTTGTTTTAAGGGCCAACCGCCGGTCAAGTCCACGAAGCAAAGCGCCTCCGCCGGTAAGATGAATGCCGTTTTCATAAATATCAGCCGAAAGCTCAGGAGGAGAAATTTCAAGGGCCTTGAGAACAGCCTCTTCAATTTTGGAAACCGACTTATCCAGCGCAAAGGCGATTTCCGAATAGGAAATCTTAATGACTTTGGGAATGCCTGTCATGAGATCCCTGCCTCTTATTTCATAATCGTCGGGTGCATTATCGAGTTCCGTAAGTGCAGAACCTACTTCTATTTTAACTTTTTCAGCCGTTCGTTCGCCTATCAGCAAGTTATGCTGCCGGCGCATGTAGTCAAGGATGTCTTTGTTGAAAGAATCCCCCGCCACTCGAATAGACTGGTCACACACAATTCCCGAAAGAGCTATTACTGCAATCTCCGTGGTACCTCCCCCAATATCTACTACCATAGAACCTATGGGCCTGTCGATATCAATGCCAATTCCCAACGCCGCTGCTATGGGCTCGTGAATCATGTATACCTCTTTGGCCCCGGCGTGCTCCGCGGAATCCCTTACGGCACGCTTTTCCACTTCGGTGATACCGGAGGGGATGCAGATTACCATTCGATGTGACTTGGGAAATAACCGCCGGTTGGTGTCGATCATCTTGATCATACCCCTGATCATTTGCTCAGCAGCGTGGAAATCAGCAATCACGCCGTCCTTTAGTGGGCGAATTGTGCGAATATTTTCGTGGGTTTTTTCGTGCATCTGCATCGCCTCACGCCCTATCGCCAGCACCTTGTTGGTGTTTTTGTCGATAGCGATAATGGAAGGTTCGTCCACCACTATCTTACCATTGGAAATGATCAACGTGTTAGCAGTACCGAGGTCAATCGCTATATCGTTGGTGAAAAAATCAAATAGGCCCATACTTAGTCATCAGAGTTTATGGCTGAGGAGTTTATTGGTTCTGAAAGATACAAATTAGAACATAAATTCCTCATTTGGATATTATTTTTTAATGTTTAAAATGCCGCGTTCCTGTAAACACCATGGCCATTCCATTGGCATCACAGAAATCTATCGAGTCCTGGTCTTTGATAGAACCTCCGGGCTGTACCACAGCATCAATTCCTGCTTTGTGGGCTATTTCCACGCAGTCCGGAAAGGGGAAGAAAGCATCTGATGCCATCACCGCACCATTCAGGTTCATGTTGAATGCCTTCGCCTTTTCTATGGCTTGCTTCAGCGCATCCACCCTGGAAGTTTGCCCCACGCCACTGGCCAGCAGCTGACCGTCCTTTGCCAACACGATGGTATTTGACTTGGTGTGCTTACACACTTTGGCAGCAAAAACAAGCGCTTTATTTTGCCCGGCAGAAGGGGCTTTTTTGGTTACGAGCTTAAAGCTTTTTTGCGAATCGGTTTTAAGATCCCTATCTTGTTCTATCACGCCGTTGAGCAAGCTTTTGAATTGCTTTTTTTGAAGCAATCCTTGCTTCTGTTTTAGCAATATCCGGTTCTTTTTTTGGGTGAGTATCTCCAGGGCGTCGCTGTCAAAGTCTGGCGCCACGAGTATTTCAAAAAAGAGGCTGTGCATTTCTTCAGCGGCAGCTTTATCTACCGTCTTATTGGTGATAAGCACTCCACCAAACGCCGACACGGTATCAGCGGCAAATGCTTTTTGGTAAGCGTCTTTCACGGTACTTCCGGTGGCGCAGCCGCAGGCATTGGTGTGCTTAAGAATGGCAAATGCTGTTTCGGAGGGAAATTCCTCAATAAGGTTGACCGCCGCATCGATGTCTACCAAGTTGTTGTAGGAGAGTTCCTTCCCATTCAGTTGGTCAAACATTTGCTCAATGCCGCCATAGTACACGCCTTCCTGATGCGGATTTTCTCCATAGCGGAGTACTTGTCCATTTTGCACGCTTTGTTTAAAGGTCTTTATGTCTTCTTCCCGATTCAGGTAGTGAAAAATAGCTGTGTCGTAGTGCGATGAGATGTCAAAAGCTTTGGCTGCAAAATTCCGCCGCTGTTCCAGGGTAGTGGTGCACTGACTGCCCTCAAGTATGGATTGTACCTCCTTGTATTGATCCCTTGACGACACGATGAGGACGTCCTGATAATTTTTGGCAGCAGCTCTGATGAGTGAGATTCCGCCGATGTCAATTTTCTCGATGATATCCTGATGAGCGGCGCCCGAAGCCACGGTGGCTTCAAAGGGGTAGAGGTCTACTATGACAAGGTCCACTTCTGGTATTTCGTACTGCTGCATCTGCGCAGCGTCGTCTTGCAAATTGCGCCGGCCTAATATTCCGCCAAAAACTTTTGGATGAAGTGTCTTTACCCTTCCTCCCAGGATAGAGGGGTAGCCAGTGAGATCTTCTACTGCCGTTACCTCTGCCCCTTGTTCTTCAATAAACTTTTGCGTGCCTCCTGTGGAGTAAATTTTTACGTTGTTTTTTTTGAGAGTAGCGATGATGGGCTCCAGGTGGTCTTTATAGTAAACAGAGATGAGTGCTGCTTTAATTTTTACTTCAGACATGGTTTGGGGTTTAGAAACGAATGTGCAAAGCTATACTTTTAGGTATAATTAAACAATTTGAAAAAACAATTAAGTTACATGCACTAATGGTACTTTTCGCTACCGGATGCGGCTGGTTTTTCGAATGCTTTTCGGGATCGGTTATTCCTCTGTTTCCTTCAATCAATCATTTGGTTTTCAATACATTAGGAATACTTCTATTGGTCATTTGCGGTGTTTGTGGGAATAAACTTAATGCACTGCGGACTCGGGAAGGTTTCTATTTCACCGGATTTTACGAGATGCCCGGTGGAATAGTCTATTTTAAAGGAGACAATATTACCTGAGCGCTTGTTTGCTGCCAATACAAATTTTCCGGTAGGATCAATGGCGAATGCCCGGGGCCAGGAGCCGCCACAGTCTTCGTGAAACAAGAACTGCAGCTGACCGGTTTCCGGATTGATTTTCAATACTGCCAGGCTGTTGTGGCCTCGGTTGGAAGCGTAGAGGTATTCCCCGTTTGGTGTGATATGAATATCTGCGGCCTTGTTTTCCGAATCAAAGTCGTCCGGAAGAATGGCCACCGTGTTGATGTGGTCCATGTAGCCGGTTTCCGGGTCGAAGGTAAATCCCGTAACAGAGGCGTCCAGTTCATTGAGCACATAGCCGTATTTCAGGCTGGGGTGAAAGGCAAAGTGACGTGGCCCGGCGCCGGGTTTCACCGTGGCATAGGGTTGTAAGCCAGGTTTCAATTTCCCTTTTTCCGTAAGTTCGTAGATCATGATTCGATCAATTCCCAAGTCAGGTACCACCACAATGTTGCCCTCTGGCGCCGGCAAAATCATGTGAGGATGCGGCGCTTCCTGGCGGCTTTTATTCACGCTTGATCCTGAGTGAAAACTATTCGAGATATTTCCGCCTATAATGCCGTCCACTTCCAGGGCATAGGTGCCTACATTGCCCTGGCTATAGTTAGCAATCATCAAGTATTTGCCCGAATTATCCAGCGAAACATAACAAGGTCCCGCACCCATTGTGGTGCGTGTGTTCAGAAACTCCAGCGATTTTCCTCCATCCAGTATCAGGAACGAGGAAACTTCACCGTGCGCTTCGCCCCGCCGATGCGTGATGGTGTACAGGTTTTCTCCATTGCTACTAAGGGCCAGGTACGACGAGGTAGCGATGCCTTCAAACTCCTTTATCAATTCCATCGCGCCACTTTCCGCATCAAACCCAAATAACGCTACGCCGGCTGCATGACCGGGATCCGGAGAAGAGGCGTAGAAATAATGGGTAGATTGAGCCAGGGCATTACTGTACATGACGGTGAATAGCAGAATAGTGAATAGACGGGTTTTCATTTTTTTTAGTTGAAAGAGCAAACCTAAATTAGGCAGTAAGTAGCATAGATACCAAAAATTATTTTGCTACTACCATTTGATTGATATATTTGGGCCTGGAATACTGCATAGAAACGAGGAAAAAATAGCGCTACTTCGAGCTGTATCCCCTGTGATACGGATAGTTTGGGCATGGCAGGTACTTGTCTTTTCGCCGCACCTTTCTCGGATTCAGTCCGTCAAACTGATAGATAATAGAAATTTCGTGCGAGCCACCGGACTGGCCGGACATTTGTGAAATCGAAAGATCGTAGCTGTAGCCCACTTCCAGGTTCTTTAGGTTTATTCCCAGCAAAAAGATCAGTGCATCCTGGTTCGGCCGGTTTGAGTAGTTTTTCTGAATAGGTATACCCCTGTACCACAAACCTATGAGAATAGGATTATACACCAGGTTAAAGCCGGCGTCAAACTGCTGAAACTCCCCCTGCTGCGAAAACATAAATGAAGGCGAAATAGAACTCAACTTCACCTTCGACAGCACATGTGTCTTTATCGGAATTTTTACACCACCGTGGATCAACGTTTTCATCGGCAGCTTGGCATCTTCGCCCAGCAGCGAGTGGTTGGGCTGGTTAATGTGCGCTGCCGCAAAGCCCAGCCAGATCGATTTATTGTAAATCACCGCGCCTGAACCAAAGTCGAAATAGTTGCGGTTGTTTATCTGCGAAATCGCATCATCCAGTGTGGGTCCATTGTACTCTATTTGATCGCCAAACACGAGTTTGTCGAAGTCTATCCCCCGATTTCCATAAGAAAAATTCAGTCCCGGCGACAACATCCACCCGTCACTTAACCGAATCTTCGCCGAGTAAAGCCCTCCAATGGTGGTGGTACTTAAATTGGCCGATCCGGCCTTGTCCGTAATGGCTATGATACCAAAGCCGCTGTTCAGGTGTTCGCTGTATATGTCGTACGAAGCAGCGTGCGTCACAAATGGGCTCTTGAGCTGAGTCCACTGCACGCGGCTGTTCAGGGCTATGCGCTGGCCAGGTATGGTGCCGGTGAAGCCAGGGTTAATGTACAAAGGCGCCGCATAATATTGCGAGAACTGTGGGTCTTGTGCCAGCGCCTTTTGCGACATTAGCGCAAGTGCAAAGTTGCAGGTGAGTATAGCAATCGCGTGGTATAATATTTTTGTCTTCATGGTTTCTCCTATCTAATGAGCGTCACATCTCCAAATAGCGTCTCCTGTCTGCCATCCAGGTAGCGCACATTCACTTTGTAGATGTACACATCTTGTGGGCACACCCTTCCTTTATGGTAGCCATCCCAGCCAAAGTTTTTGTCCTGGGTTTCGTAGATCAGCTCTCCCCAGCGGTTAAATATCTGCATGTGATACTGGTTGACTCCCTCGGTGACGGGGTAAAAAACATCGTTGTGGCCATTGAGTCCCACATTTCCACCGGAAGGCCCATCCAGGCTTGGCGTGAACGCATTCGGAATCCTTACTTTGCTCTTCAGCACACCCGTTACGGCCTTTTCGATGGTCAGTGTATCGCTGCACCCCTGGTCATTTTCGGCGATGAGGGTAATATCGTATTCTCCTACGCCCATGTACTTGTGCGAAGGCTCTTCTTCAAAAGACACAGTGCCATCACCCAAATACCAAGTGTACCGCGTAGCCTTGTGACTCCGGTTGGTAATGTGCATCGCTTCATCGGGAACATTTACCTCCTGGGGCCTGGCATAGAAGCTGGCAATGGGAGCTTCGTATACCTCAATTATTTGTTCTTTAATTTCCGTGACGATGACTCCCGATTTGTTCGTAGCTTCCAGGCTCACGGTGTATATGCCTGGTTCGTAGTAGGTATATACCGGGTTTTCCTGGTTTGATTTTCCAAATCCGTCCCCAAAATCCCACTTGTAGGTAGCAGGATCAGCATATAAACTCAGATTGTAGAAAGACACGGTGAGGGGCACGCAGCCCGCTGACGGTTCATAGTCGAAATCAACTACGGGCGGTATCGGCTTGATGAACACCTCCACCGAATCGGTGCTTTCGCACCCATTGTCATCTAAGGTGAATGAAATGGTATAATACCCCGGCTCCTGGTAGGTGTGCTGTCCGGGATTCGCTTCATTTGAATACGTGCCATCGCCAAAATTCCAGCGATAGTTTTTGAGACTGTGCAGCCCGGCTGACCCCGGAGTAATGTTTACAGTTGCATCCGGAAATACAGAGTATTCCGGATCAACTGTAAAACTGGCATCGGGGTATTCATAGACGGTTATGATCGCCTCTTTAACGATAACACTTTCTACACCTATTATATTTCTTGCACGAAGCGAAACGGTATATACGCCAGGTTCATAAAATGTGTGGGTAGGGTTCTTTTCGTACGATTCGCCACGGCCGTCACCAAAATCCCAAACAAATGTCCCTTCCTCAGCACCAATTGACCGATTCAGGAATTCCACCGTCACGGGTGCGCACCCAAAACCCGGCTTGAAGCTGAAATCCAGGATGGCCGGAAGCGGGTCCTCGATGGTAACACGTACCGAATCGGTACGGGTACATGCATTTTCGGTGATGGAAAGCTTGATAAAATATTCACCCGGAAACTCATAAATATGAAAATCGGGATCTCTCTCTATTGTATAAATGCCATCGCCAAAATCCCACAGGTAAGAGGGTGTGGCCGACTGAGTTACAGAGTGGTTTTCGACCTCCACCTGTGTATCCGGGAACACCTGAATTTTGGGGTCTGCGGAAAACTCCACCACCGGCGCCTCCACCACTACGATGATATTTTCTTTGGTTTCGGTAAAGGTAAGACCCCCGGCATTGCTGGCACGCAGGCTTACGGTGTACACTCCCGGCGTAGTGTAGGTGTATGTGGGGTTCTCCACTACGGACGTTTGTCCGTCGCCGAAATCCCATTGGTACGAACCTGCTACCGCATTGATACTTCGGTTGGCAAAATCTACCGTAAGGGGGGCGCAGCCCCGGGCAGGCGTGTACTCAAAGTCAACGAAAAGTGGCGGTGCTACGATCCTGATGTCCTGCGACTCGGTTTCAGTGCAAAAGTCACTGGACACGGTGAGCCTGAGTTCGTAGTCGCCTATACCGGGGTAATTGTGGTAGCCAGGACTTCTATCGTTAGCTGTGGCGCCGTCACCAAAATCCCACTGGTAGTCCCAGTCGCCCTCGTTAGTTTCATTTTCCAGGAACACCAGGGTATTGGGAAAAATCAGATCTCTTGGAGTAGCTGTAAATGCCGTGCCAATGTCGTCCTGAGCTGGTACCGAAATACCGTGCTGCACCTCCTCCCCTTCGCAGAAGGTGAAGTTTTTGGTATTAAGAGTAAATGAAATGTCTTCCGCGGGGAAACCGGGTAAAGGCCTTTCTATTTCCCAATTAAAATTGTCTCCCAATGTATCAATAGGATAGATAGATACACCCTCCTGAATCATCCAGTCGTACTCCACCAGTCCTTTCTGCCGGGCGTCAATGTTCAGCAGCACCCTTTCGCAATCGAATTCGAGGGTATCAATATCGAATTCGGAAATCGGTATAGGGTTTACCTTTATTAACAGTATGGAGTCTGAAATACATGTGCCTGAGATGGGGGCGTTCAGGTGCACCCGGAAGTCATTCACGTTTATTCCTGTGGCGTTAAATTCATATTCAAACTGTGGGTCTGAGGGGGGCTTGGTTTCCGTGTGAACAGGGTTGCCGTTCAACCTCACCTCCCAATTGTACTGGCTCGGGCTGAGCGCTATGGTAGGGGCATCCACCTGAAACATCACCGATACAGGAGAGCAATTATTTGCCAGCGGATCATAGTCCAGTGAACGAAAGCCGGGCTTGATAGAGGGAAAAACCTCCACGGAGTCCGGTTCGCTCTCAGCAGTACAGCCAAAATCTGATGTGGCCCGCAGCTTAAATGGAAAGTACCGGGAATGGGTGGCATTATTGGTAAAGGTAAGCGCTACTGTATCGGAGAATTCCGGATCCCCGGTTTCTTGTGTCAGGGTATCGGTATATCCGCTGCCGTAGTCAATGCTCCACACATATTCGGCTACCGGCACGGGCTGGGCAGCGTGGCCGGAATTGTGGACCGATACTTCCAGGGGACTACAGCCGTCCATTTTGTCTTTGTCAAAAACAGCATTCGGTTTTCTGTGCACTTCTATTTCGGTTGAAAATA
>CAYUJK010000035.1:9447-16023 GCA_964444895.1 uncultured Roseivirgaceae bacterium | reverse complement strand
TCTAATATCATCTTTGTCTCCTCACGCAACATTGCTTAACGCTATTGCAACATAGCTTAACGGCCTTTTTCTGCATTTGCTGTCTCTTTGTATTGTGCAAACCAACAAAGGTTCGTGCAGTGATAAGAGACTACTAAAATCTAAATGCTATGAAAAAGCTAAATACCTTTTTACTATTTGCCACTTTACTGGCGCTGTTCCTGGCCTGTAATAGTGAGGACGAAGAACCAAATCCCGAATTTGACAATGCGAGCTTCTCGGCGGTTATTGACGAAGGCGGCGTGCCCGAAGAGGTGCAAAAAGAAGAGGCTGTATTGGACTCTTCCGTTACCGAGCAAACCATGCCCGACGGAAGCACCTGGCTGTGCACCTCAAAAAAATACAGCGTAGTAGATGGAAACTCTGACTTTCCTTTGTTTAATCCCAACGCCTCGGTCATTTACCCCGGCAGTTTGTTGCAAGGCAAATCATTGGTCAATGCTACGCCTTCTGTGATCCCTGTAAAGCGAGCCGGCGGTACCGTGTCCATCGATGTGATCGATGGCAATCTTCAACCTTCCTTCACGGTAGATGAAGTTACCAAAAGCAAAATAGCAGAAGCCTCAAACAACATCATTAGTGGGGCTGTCGGGGTAGTGCCCGCTAATTTCAATTTTACGGCTGAGCAGGTACAATCATCGGAACAACTGGCCATTTCGCTGGGGTTAAATTTTGAGAACCAGTTTGCCCAGGTTTCCAGCAATTTCAGTTTTCGGCAGGACAAAGAATACAGTCGATTTATCGTTAAGCTGAATCAATCGTTTTTTACACTTAGCTTCGATATTCCCTCCTCCGTAAAAGATATATTTGCTCCAAGCGTCACGCCCGAGGATCTCTCCCAATACATTGGGTCGGGCAATCCAGCTACGTTTATATCTGATGTTACCTACGGGCGAGTCTACTACATGCTGATCGAGTCGAGTGCGAGCTCCATGGAGATCGAAGCCGCCGTAAATGCTTCTTTTACCACAGCCACGGCGGGCGGAGGCATTGATGTGGAAACCGGCTATTTGTCTTCCCTTTCCGATTTGCAAATCAAGGTAGTGGCCCTGGGTGGCGAATCGAAAAGCACTATCACGACAATTGGCGAAACCGAGATTTCCACACTCGTAGACATGCTGGGTGAAAGTACGGACATCCGCACAGGCGTGCCAATATCCTACGTGGTAAGGAGTTTAAAATCCAAAGAGATAGTGAACGTGAAATTGGCCACTGAATACGACGTTACCGAATGTGTACCCCTGGCTACCCCGCTCGGAAGCCCGATAGCATGGTGGGATGCCGTGTCAATTACGGGCAGCGATGTGATCCCTCCGTGTATCGACTGCCTGGAAACAACGGGAAAATACAGCTACCATGCGGGGTCCGACGCACTTCGGTTTGATCAATTGGGTTTAAAAACCGGAGCAGTAGTAAAAAAATGGCCGGATATTTCAGGCAATGACTTTCATGCCAGCTCTATTGCGGCCGAACCGCTTTCCCGGCCGCAGTTGATCAACAATGCCTTTGACAATGGTCTTCCGGCCGTAGAGTTTTTCAGATTGTCAAACATTGACTATATGGACCAGCGCCTTAGCTACTCCGGCAGCGTTTTTATCAACACAGAGTATACTATCTTTATGGTTGTAGCTTATAAGGATAAGGTTCGAGTTCAGCAAACAAACTCGTTTATTGATATGTTGTTAACGGTTTTAGACCAGCCCAATCAGTACGGCAATTTCATGACCGGATCTTCCGAAACTCCCTTGAACAATCTTTCCGTAGGCTTTCTGGACAACGAAACATTTCAGTTTGGCCACGGCGATCATCAACTGGAAGTGAACGATCCTACTTTTAAGCCCTCCTCATCCTTTAAAGTACTGGCCATTCGTTTCAGCAAAACAGAGGGGATGGCTGTTTATGAAAATGGCGTCCTGATAGCAGAAGATCCTACTAAAACAGAGCCGCTGCAATCCAACCCCGGCGCCATAATACGTGCTCCACTTCAGGAGTATTCGAGAATAAGAATCGGAGAGATCCGGGCTTATGGAATGGCGGCTACCGAAGAGCAGATAGAAGAAGAAACATTCAAGCTGAACCATAAATACGGGCTTTAATCGTTTAATCTTTTCAATTACCCCCAGTGACTTCCCGCATGGCTTCGGCCGGCGGGAAGTTTTTTTGTATGGATACATTCCTTCTCACCCTATTTTCCGAAACGCTGACCAAAATCATTTAAATATTGTTTTGAAAAAGTCAATTTTGAGGTTTAGAGTCAATAATTTCTAACTTTGACTTCTCAATAAAAATATTGCTCTTATGGATCATAGTTTCAGCACAGCCCTTTTACTTTTTGCGGTAGGAATGGTAACGGTATTTTCCATTTTAGGCCTCATTGTACTTACCGGGCAGTGGCTCATCCAGTTTATCAACCGGTTTTTTCCCGAAACCTTAAAGCCCGTCTCTACGCCATCGGCTGAAATCGACCCCAAAAAACTGGCCGCTATTGTGTCGGCTATTGATATCGTCACCAAAGGCAAAGCAAAGGTAACATCCGTTAAAAAGGCAGATTAACATAGAACATACATTAATAGAAATACTATATGGCTAAGGAAATAAAATTCTCGCTGGTTTACAGAGATATGTGGCAGTCATCTGGCAAATACATGCCCCGCAGAGATCAATTGGTACGCATAGCGCCCGTTATTGTGGACATGGGCTGCTTTGCACGGGTAGAAACGAATGGCGGAGGTTTTGAGCAGATCAACCTGCTCTTTGGCGAAAACCCCAACGAAGCCGTAAGGGCCTGGACAAAGCCCTTTAATGAAGCCGGAATACAAACTCACATGCTGGAGCGCGGACTCAACGGCATTCGCATGAACCCCTGTCCAGTGGATGTGCGAAAGCTTATGTTCAAGGTAAAGAAAAAACAGGGGGTAGATATCGCGCGTTCTTTTGACGGCCTCAATGATCCCCGCAACATCATCGACTCCATCAAGTACGCGAAAGAAGCCGGGATGATCGCCCAGGGCACGCTGAGCCTCACCCACTCCAAAATACATACAGCCGAGTACTATATCGACCTGGCCGAAAAGCTGATTGAAGCCGGCTCTGACGAAATATGCCTGAAAGACATGGCCGGCATAGGCCGGCCGGTAACCTTGGGGAAAATCGTGAAGGGTATAAAAGAACGCCACAAAGACATTCCTATTCAATATCATGGCCAAACAGCGCCGGGATTCACCGTAGCCTCCATTCTCGAAGTAGCAAAAGCCGGTTGCGAAATCATTGACGTGGGTATGGAGCCGCTCTCCTGGGGCACGGGCCACGCCGATCTTCTCACGGTACAGGCTATGCTGAAAGACGCTGGCTTCCAGGTGCCCGAAGTAAATATGAAAGCCTATATGGAAGCCCGAAGGCTCACCCAGGAATTCATTGACGATTTTCTTGGCTACTACATCAGCCCCAAAAACCGGTTCATCAATTCACTGGTGATTGGTCCCGGCCTACCCGGCGGCATGATGGGCAGCACCATGGCTGACCTGGAAAATAACCTTAAAAGTTTGAACAAGTGGCTCGAAAAAAACAATCAGCCTACCATGACCGAAGACGATCTGCTCATTCGGCTGTTCGAAGAAGTGGAATATATATGGCCTATGATGGGCTATCCGCCGCTGGTAACACCCTACAGCCAATATGTAAAAAACACGGCCCTCATGAACGTGATCCAGATGATCAAAGGTAAAGAGCGGTTTTCCATGGTAGACGATAACACCTGGGACATGCTGCTGGGCAATCAGGGCAAGCTGCCCGGAGAGCTGGCGCCTGAGCTGAAGAAGCTGGCCGAAGAACAGGGCCGACAATTCTTTACCGGAAATCCGCAAGACTTATACCCCAATGAGCTGGACAAATTCCGAAAAGAAATGGATGAAAATGGCTGGGACTACGGCAAAGACGACGAGGAACTGATGGAACTGGCCATGCACCCTGCTCAGTACAGAGACTACAAGTCGGGCAAAGCCAAGGCGGCGTTTGAAGCCGATCTAGCGAAAAAAAGAGCCGAAGCCAAAGGCGAAAGCGCGTCCAAGACCCCAGAGGGCGTAGCCTTCGAACCAAAAACATTGAATGTAGATGTGAACGGAGAAAAGTTCGTCGTTTCAGTCTCTTATGGTGACGCCGCGGCTCCTGCAAACCTTCAACAGGCCGCTGAAGAAAAACCCAATCCATCGCCAGCCCTATCTTCCGGCGCTGTGAAAGAAATAACCGCCCCCCTGGAGGGCAAATATTTTAAAACCAAAGATTCTTCTGAAAAGCCCGTGAAAGTGGGTGACAAGGTGAAAGAAGGAGATATCATAGGCTACATCGAATCTATGAAGGTATACAACGCCATTACAGCCGACAAGGCCGGCGAGGTAGTGGAGGTATGCTTCAATGACGGCGAAAGTGTGGAAGAAGACGACATTCTCATTAAACTGCAATAGGCAAGTCGTATGGAGATCTTTGAAAAACTATATCACATGACCGCTCTGGGCGGTATCACACCAGGCATGCCACTTATGTGGCTGATCGCATGTATCTTGCTCTACCTGGGCATAGTGCGGCAATACGAGCCGTTGCTACTGGTGCCCATAGGGTTCGGCATACTCATTGCTAACTTTCCTCTGGTATTGCCAAACGGAATGGGCATGGGTGTGGTAACTACAAAGATAGCCCCTGACGTGGAGCACATGACGCTCATCGAAATAGCCAAAGAATACGGCATTGTCAACTATATCTACTACGCGCTCATCAAAACGGGATTTCTTCCCCCCATTATTTTTATGGGCGTAGGGGCGCTCACAGATTTCGGACCCATGCTGCGAAACCTGCGCCTGGCCTTTTTTGGTGCTGCAGCCCAAATCGGTATTTTCACCGTTATCTTCGTCGCACTGGCTACCGGGATGTTTGACCTCAAAGAGGCCGCCTCCCTGGGTATTATCGGTGGCGCCGATGGACCTACTGCCATCTACACTACCATATTGCTTGCCGAACACCTGCTGGGACCCATAGCTATTGCCGCTTATTCGTATATGGCCCTGGTGCCAGTGATCATTCCATTGGTAGTGCGGCTCACCTGCTCTAAAAAAGACTTGAAAATCAATATGAAGCAGCAAGACAAGCTTTATCCTGCCCGGTACGAAATCAAAAATCTCCGCGCGGTGAAGATCGTTTTCCCGATTATGTTAGCGGCAATGATCGGGATTATCGTGCCCTCGGCACTGCCACTGGCGGGAATGCTTCTCTTTGGAAACCTCGTGAAAGAAATTGGCCGCAATACAGAGCGACTGTCCAGCGCAGCTTCTGGGTCTATCATGAATGCAGCCACCATCTTTTTGGGCCTGAGCGTGGGCGCCACCATGACTGCAGATGTATTTCTGGATTTTCAAACCCTGGGCATCATCGTAGGGGGGTTTCTCGCCTTCGGGATTTCTGTGGCGGGCGGTATTTATGCCGTAAAAACTTACAATCTCTTTAATAAGAAAAAAATCAACCCGCTGATCGGCGCCACTGGCCTCAGTGCAGTGCCCATGGCATCGCGCGTGGCCAACGAAATTGCCCTGAAAAATGATCCCGGAAACCACCTGCTCCAATATGCCATGGCTAGCAATATCTCTGGGGTAATCGGCTCGGCAGTAGCGGCCGGCGTGCTGATCACTTTTTTAGGTTAAATTTATTACATAGCAGGTAACCATTCGAAGCGCAGCCGTATACAAGAGCAAACGACTGCCTTATGTATCCTGGTAATATGTCAGCTACTCATTTTCAACTGTTGCGCAAGCTCAGCTTCGCGGAAACAGAGCGGCTGTACCTGCAAAGCTGGATACTGAACATTAAGAACACTCACCTCGCGAAAGACCCCGATTTTAAAAAACTCTTCAGGTACCAGATTCGCAAAAAATAATATGCTCTTTATCCCAAAGCTTCCTTTATTTGCAGGCTTTTTCATTTTATCTAAAGTAATTCGGACTAACTCGTGACCATAAGACAGAAAAACCTCCGGAAGATACTTTCTACAAAGTACCTGGAAAATAATACCATTACCTTTATTGATAGCAAAGACCTGGTGAAAACATCCTTTCACAAGTATTACCAGGAGGCCTTCGAGCTACTGGGCGGCCACGGAGCCGCACCGGACATTTCTCTGAAAGGCTATTTTTTTGAAAACGTCAAATTCTCCCTTGAACTCGACGAGCTGCTCTTTTTTAACCGCTACAGGCTGAAAACACTGCGGTCGGAGATCTACAATTCGTTTCCGGGGATAAAGGCCGATATGCAAAGAATCTACTGCAATAAATATGAAAAAGAATGCCAGAAGGTAGGCTCTACCCGCCAGGTATGGACAAGCCACCAGGCTGAAAAGATTTTTGGGAGGTCAGAAGACCCGGGTGACTTCGGACTGAACGGCTCCGCAGGCTGGAAACTCACCGCCCTCGAAAATACCCTGAAGGACATTTATGCAAAATACAAAAAGATAAGGCTGCTGCGAATAGCCGTTTGGGACGAGATCATGGTAAACAA
>CAYUJK010000035.1:0-9347 GCA_964444895.1 uncultured Roseivirgaceae bacterium | reverse complement strand
TTGACAAATTTATGTTGCGTATCAGCAGCAAGCAGCGTGGGTATCAAATACAGCTTGCCTTTCGTATTATTTTCAGAATTTTGCATGTAAATGGAACACAATAAATACATGGGAAAAATACTTATTGCTACGGGAATTGTCCTGGTAATAGCCGGTTTAATTTTTCATTTCGGAAAGGGATTGCCCCTGGGAAGGCTGCCGGGCGATATTCATATCAAAAAAGAAAACTTTTCTTTCTACTTTCCGCTCACTACGGGAGTGCTACTCAGCATTATTTTGTCGCTCATTTTGTACCTGGTCAATAGGTTTCGGTGATCGCGTCTATCGCCACAGCACTACTTCCCACCGAAAAGCCCATCGCCACCGGAGGGTGTAATTTTTTATGCCCGCCTGCTCCAGTATTTGCCGCCACTCCTTTCGCGAGAACCCCCGCTGTACAGACAGGGGCGCATCATACCGCACCATGGCCGATTTGGAAAACAAGTGGGTGAGTAGCTTAATAGAATAATAGGCCAGCGGATGCCGGTGGAGGTCGTTGATCACCATGCCTACGCGGGTTTTTTTCATCCATTTTCTCAACAAAACAGCCAACTCTCCCGACGAAAAATGATGGGCAAAGAGCGTAGCCGTGATAATATCATACTCACCCTCCAAAAACGGCTCCTGCGCCACATTTTCGGTTTTGAATACTACATTTTCTTTTTTTACTGCTTCCGAAGCGTAGCGAACTATGTGAGGGTTGGCGTCTATGCCGGTGAGGTGGAAGTGATAGCCATGAGCCTCTCCCCATCGATGTATGATGGGGAGCATCTCGCCTCCGCCACAGCCAAGGTCTGCAAGCGAATAACTACCTTTCCGATGCAACAGCGTTTTCAGACCGCTTAGCGTCACACCGTTTCCGCCCAGTGTTTTGTTGATGAATCCGATTTCCCGAAGCGTTTGGTACACTACCTCACCCGAGCAGTCCAGGTCATCCATAATTTCCGGATCTTCGCTTCTCCGGGAGTCATAGCGGCGCATCAGGCGTGAATTTTAAAAAGCAATGATTCGAGCGTAAGCCCCGGACCGAATGCAAATGCCAACACGCGCTCGCTTTTATGGCCGGCGGTTAACTTTTCCATGATCTTTTCCAGAACGAAAAGTATGGTGGGCGAAGACATATTGCCGTAGTCCCGCAATACCTCGTGCGACTCGCGGTTTTGCCCCCGGGAAATGTCCAATTCCTTTTCTACCACTTCCAATATTTTTTTGCCGCCCGGATGCACGGCAAAGTGTTCGATGTCTTTCACCGCAACTTCGTGTCCGGATAGCAGGCCGCGAGCCAGGGAGCCTATTCCTTTCTGAATAAGATCCGGAATGTACGCACTCAGTTTCATCTCAAAACCAAAATCACCGATATCCCAGGCCATTTCCTGGTCTCCTTCGGGGAATAGGTCGCAATATTCGGACATTACCTGCAAGCTTGCCTTGTCACCGGGTTCGTTCTCCATAAGCAGCGCCGCGGCGCCATCACCAAATAGTGCGCCGGAAAGCAGGTGGTCGGGCGTAGTCTTTTTTTGAAAGTGGATGCTGCAAAACTCCGCACATACCACCAGCACCCTGGCTTTTGGGTCAGTAGCGCAGAAAGCCCTGGCGGTCTTCATGGCATTGAAGGCGGCATAGCAACCCATAAAATTAATTGCCGTTCGCTTTACCGATTGTTTCAGCCCAAGTTCACCTACGAGCTGTATATCGGGACCAGGAGCAAACATGCCGGTACAACTCACCGTGATGAGGTGGGTGACAGATTCGGGAGTTACCTGCGGGCGCTTGTTCAGGCATTTGCGCGCTGCCTGGCTCATCACCTCAGTGGCATGACGCCCATACAGCTTCATCCTGCTTTGTGTTTGTGGAAAAGGCTCAAGCCGTTCATTTGCCGGGTAGTACGAAAAGTCTTTAGGTTCCTGAGCATAGTCGGGTATGATAGAATAGCGGTAGCGAATGCCCGAAGCCCTGTAGAGAAGTTCCAGATCCCTCTTTTCTGTTTCGTTAAGCCCTAAAGACCGCGCCATGAATTTGCATATCTGTGATTGTGCCACTTTGAATGGGGCTGCCTGCGTACCAATGGAAGTGATAAAGGGCTTCATATTACTATTAAAGTGAAAAATTGATAACTTGTTTGAAAATCATTGCAAATGTTTAGCAAATCTACCTGGCTCCACCTTCGCATTCCTTTTTCATTTTTCCTCATGCCGGTGTATTTGTTTGCGCTGAGCGCGAGTCCGCAGCCCGACTTCACTAAGTCGATCCTGGCATTTATAAGTCTCCATTTGTTACTCTATCCGGCCAGCAACGGCTTCAACAGCTACTTTGACAAGGACGAGAAAAGCATCGGCGGCCTAAAAACGCCGCCCCCGGTAGAGAAGCAACTATACTACGCTTCGCTGCTATTTGACCTGTTTGCGCTGATACTTGCGTATGCAGTAAGCAGCTTTTTTCTCACATCGCTGCTTTTATATGGCCTCGCTTCCAAGGCTTATTCGCATCCGTCGGTAAGATTAAAAAAACTTCCTTACACGGGATGGCTTGTCACCGGATTTTTTCAGGGATTTGTCATATTCATAGCCACCTATCAAGGTATAAATTCCGTGTCCTTCGTACAATTATTTCGCTTCGAAATCCTCCTGCCCGCTGTGCTTAGCAGCGCCTTGCTGTGGGGGTCCTATCCTATGACGCAGGTATATCAGCACGAAGAAGACCGAAAAAGAGGCGACACTACGCTGAGTTTGATCCTGGGAATCAAGGGCACCTTCTACTTTACGGCTGCTGTATTTACGCTCGCTAACGCCGGCTTTCTATACTACTATTTCACTCTATACAGTGTCACACATGCCGTAGTATTTCAACTCTTTCTGGCACCCGTTTTAGCGTATTTTTTGCTTTGGTTCTTGAAGGTCAGGAAAGACGAAAGTCAGGCAAGTTTCCGACACACCATGAACTTAAACCTGATTTCTTCACTTTGCCTTAATGCATTATTCATACTTTTTTGCTTCTTTTGAACCCCCATTCATGTAAGACTTGCTGGGCTTATATCACCAAAAATTCAAGCTTTAATTTGAACTCTATAAATTAAGGTATTGGTTTTCAACGTATTAATGTTTTCCGCGGTTTTTTTGCACCATACCCTGCAAAAAGCTGTCTAATGTATTATTAAGCAATAACTTATGCAGATAAAATTCAATTGATGCTTTAATTTAAACCCTTGAAACACAATAGTAAACACATACTAATCAAAACGAATCTAAATTTGCTGACAACGTTAAGACTTTTTGGACTTTGTGCAGGTATTTTTTTCATGTCCCTGCAGGGCCGGGCGCAGACAAGCGCCCGGCATCCCTCTTATCCGCTGTTGTCGCCGGGATTGACAGGGATGAAGGAATACGTACTTAACAAATCCAATGTTTACTCCAAGGCCGATTCACATTCTCTCAACGTTTCTAAAAAACACTACACCTCTATTGATGAACTGGCCTTGTCCCTCTGCCCTTCGGATTGGAGCGAAAGTGAAAAGGTGCGAAGTATATACTTCTGGATAGCCAACAACATTCACTACGACCACAAGGCCCTGGAAACCAACCGTTTTTCCAGCCAGGTGGCCGATTCGGTTTTTTTAAGCCGCAAAGCGGTTTGCGAAGGTTTTTCGAGCTTATTTGTGGAGATATGTCGTCATGCGGGGCTACAAGCCCGAACACTGGACGGCTACGTTAAAGATGAATTTTTCGATCAAACAAAAATACTGGTGTATCCCAATCACGCCTGGAATGCCGTGAAAATAAACGATAAATGGCACTTGCTGGACGTCACCTGGGCATGCCTGAACAACTCCGCTTCCAACAGCCGGGAGAAAACGGTAGACTATTTCCGCTATAAGCTGGAATCGAATTTTCTGGTAGCGCCTGAGCAGTTCATCCATACCCATCTCCCGGAAGATCCCTACTGGCAGCTGCTTCCCGTGCCGGTGGCATCAGAAGATTTTTTCGAGGGAAATTTTTTCATTGAGCCTTCCATTCAGGTAGATGTACATCAGCGAATAGACGAGCTGGACAGGATGGATTCACTTGACAGGGAGATTGCGTTTTGCGAACGCATGGTGCCAAACCAATGGAATCGGTTTAAAGAATACCGCCTGGGGATAGCCTACTATTACAAAGCCCAGCAACTCTACCGGAAGTCCGGACAACTGCAGGGACGGCAGCGAAACCGGATGCTTGCTTCTATCAATACCTACTACGACAAAAGTCTTGCAGAGCTGAGAAAGCTCAATACCATGGATTTTGGATACGAATATTGCAAAGACATCATCCAAAATATCGAAACCCGCAAGGAGCTCATCACCCCGGAGCATTAATTTTTTTATTTATCACGTCGCATTTCATAGATTTGTGGGACGTCATTGAGCTACCTTATGATAACAAGATGGATTTTGCAGCCTCTACCCGATCCGGATTTGATCAATCCCCTTTCTGATGAAATGGTGGAAGGATTCCCGGAGTGGAGCAGCGATCCTCAATTTCCCCGGCTCAATTCTATCCTGTCTGCTATCTTATGGCAACGCGGTGTCCATAGCCTGGAAGAAGCCAAAAGGTTTTTCAACCCCTCACTCAATCAGCTCTTTGACCCCTTTCTGATTAAAGATATGCGAAAAGCCGTGCTCCGGCTAAACCAGGCGATCAGCAACAATGAAAAAATACTAATCTACGGAGATTACGATGTAGATGGCACGACCGCCGTGGCGCTTGTGTACGGCTTTTTGCGGCATTTCTACGCCAACATAGAATATTACATTCCCGACAGATACAAAGAAGGCTATGGCATATCCAAAGACGGAATCGACTACGCCGTCAGCAATGATTTTTCACTTATTGTGAGCCTGGACTGCGGCATTAAGGCCGTGGAAATGGCCAGCTATGCGAGACTAAATAACATAGACCTTATTATATGCGACCATCACCTTCCGGGAAAAAAACTCCCGAAGGCCTTCGCAATCATTGATCCCAAACAAGAAGACTGTCCCTATCCTTTTAAGGAGCTTTCGGGCTGCGGTTTGGGTTTTAAGTTTATCCAGGCTTTCTGCCTGGAAAACCACTACGACCCCGACTTTCTCTACGAATACCTTGACCTGGTTGCCGTTAGTATCGCCTCCGATATTGTACCTATTGTAGGCGAAAACCGCATTCTGGCCTATCATGGCCTACAGATCATTAATGAGCATCCGCGCCCAGGCCTGAAAGCCCTTATGATTCGCGGGGGACTGAGAGCCCCCATAAATATTTCAGGCATAGTATTTGGGATTGGGCCCCGCATCAACGCGTCGGGAAGAATGGACCACGCCAACACCTCCGTGGAACTCCTGTTGTCGGAGAATCTGGAAGAAGCCCTGGAGCTTGCCGAGGGTCTGGACGACCAGAATTCCCGGCGACGGAACTTCGACTTCGAGATTACCGCCGAGGCCCTGAAAATGATCGAAGACAACGAGACATATCGCAATGCCAAATCTACCGTGCTGTTCAAAAAAGACTGGCACAAGGGAGTGATAGGCATAGTGGCCTCGCGCTGCCTGGACAAGTTTTACCGGCCCACTATCATTCTCACCGAATCAAACGGCAAGGCTACCGGCTCTGCGCGTTCAGTTTACGGATTCGATGTGCACCAGGCCATTTCAGAGTGCTCCGACCTGCTGGACCAATACGGAGGCCACATGTACGCGGCAGGGCTGACCATGGGATTAGAAAATATCGACGCCTTCCGGGAGCGATTTGAAGAGGTAGTGGCCAGCACCATTTCAGCCGAACAGCTTATTCCACAAATTGAGATTGACGCCTCCATTGAACTAAGCGACATTAATTTTAGATTTCAAAAAATCATTGCCCTAATGGAGCCTTTTGGTCCGGGCAATATGCAGCCGGTTTTTTCGTCAGATAATCTGAAGATATCGGGGGTTCCGCGTGTACTCAAAGACCAGCATCTCAAGTTTTCTGTCCAGCAATATGACGACAACCTGTCTTTTGATGTGATCGCTTTTGGCATGGCCAAGTACAGCGACCTGGTAGGAAGCGGTATGCGGTTTAGTATGGCATATTATATAGAGGAAAACAATTTTATGGGAAACACTACCTTGCAATTACGCGCCAGGGATATAAAATTTGAAGAGTAAATGACACTGAGAGCAGAGAACCTGGTAAAAATATACAAGCAGCGTACGGTGGTAAGCCACGTGTCCGTGACCGTGGCACAGGGCGAAATCGTGGGGCTGCTAGGGCCCAACGGCGCCGGAAAAACAACCTCATTCTACATGATCGTAGGCCTGATAAGCCCGAATGACGGCAAGATATTCCTGGACGAGGAAAACATCACGGACCTTCCCATGTACAAGCGCGCCAGACTGGGTATAGGCTATCTGGCGCAGGAAGCCTCGGTGTTTCGATCGCTGACGGTAGAAGAAAACCTGATGGCCGTGCTGGAAATGACTAAGTTGCCGAAAGTCGAACAGAAAAAAAGAATGGAGGCGCTACTGGATGAATTCAGCCTGGGGCACGTCAGAAAAAATAAAGGTATGGTGCTTAGCGGCGGTGAAAGACGTAGAACGGAAATTGCCCGGGCACTGGCCGTTGATCCCAAATTCGTACTGCTGGACGAGCCCTTTGCCGGCGTAGACCCCATAGCCGTAGAAGAGATACAGACCATTGTGGCAAAACTGAAAAACAAAAATATTGGTATCCTGATTACCGACCACAACGTAAACGAAACCCTGTCGATTACCGACAGGGCCTACCTCATGTTTGAAGGCAAGCTGCTAAAAGCCGGCACGGCAGAAGATCTGGCCAATGATGAGCAGGTGCGAAGGGTATACCTGGGCAAGCATTTCGAATTGAAGAGAAAAATCTGAGGCAGCACTATGAGTATTATCAACACCATTTTCACATGGGTAATGAAGAAGCGCATTCATGACATTGACCTGTTCATGAAATACCCCATAGAAGTGCAGGAAGAACTGCTGCTTGGGCTGCTCGGCAAAGCGGCAGACACGCAGTTTGGAGAAGAATACGATTTCCGCAGCATCCGTAGTTCCAAAGAATTTAAAGAGCGAGTTCCCATATTGTCTTATGAACAACTGTTCCCCTACATAGATCGATTGCTGAAGGGCGAACAGAAAGTGCTGTGGCCTACGCCGATCAAGTGGTTTGCCAAGTCCTCGGGTACTACCAACGACCGAAGCAAATTTATACCCGTTTCGCAGGAAGCCCTGGAAGAATGCCATTTCAAAGGAGGAAAAGATTTGCTTTCCATCTATGTAAACAATTATCCCGACACCAAAATGTTCTCGGGAAAAGGCCTGACCATTGGGGGGAGTCAGCAGGTAAACCAGTTCGACACCAACTCCACCAGCTACTACGGCGATGTTTCTGCGGTGATCATGAAAAACCTGCCCTTCTGGGCTCACATGATCAGAACACCCAAACTGGAAATTGCCCTGATGAGCGAATGGGAATCGAAAATCGAAAAGATGGCCCACGCTACCATCGAAGAGAATGTCACCAACTTTGCCGGCGTACCTACCTGGACTATTGTGCTCATCAACCGGGTACTTGAAATCACCGGGAAAAGCCATATTCGGGAGGTGTGGCCTGATCTCGAAGTTTTTTTCCATGGCGCCGTCGCCTTCGAGCCCTATGAGCAACTCTTCAAATCATTGATACCTTTCGATGATATGAATTACGTAGAGACCTACAATGCTTCTGAGGGGTTTTTCGGCATACAAGACCAGGTAGGTAGCCGAGACTTGCTGCTCATGCTCGACTACGGTATCTACTACGAGTTTGTGCCCATAGAAGAGCTTGACAAAGAGCACCCCACATCATACAGTCTGGAAGAGGTAGAATTGGGAAAAAACTATGCCATGGTAATCTCCACCAATGCCGGCCTATGGCGATACCTCATCGGCGATACAGTGCGCTTCACAAGCTTGAGCCCCTTCCGTATTAAAATTTCGGGACGAACGAAACATTTTATCAACGCCTTCGGCGAAGAGGTAATCGTTGAAAATGCCGAAGCGGCCATAAAAACCGCTTGCGAAACTACGGGGGCTGTCATTGGCAACTTTACCGCCGCACCCCGGTATTTCAGTGAAGGTTCCAAAGGCTGCCACGAGTGGATTATTGAATTTGAAAAATTGCCCGGCGACCGGGAGGCATTTATAGCAGAATTGGATAGGGCACTAAAAGAAGTGAACTCCGACTACGATGCCAAACGCTACAAAGACCTGGCCCTGGAAATGCCAAAAGCGCATTTCGTACCCAAGGGAACCTTTTACGATTGGATGAAGAAACGCGGAAAACTCGGCGGTCAAAATAAAGTGCCGCGCCTCTCCAACGACCGGAAATATGTAGACGATATCCTTGAAATGTTAAAGGCCAAATGAAATGATATTAACTACCATACCACACAGTATGGCACAGTCTTTAGTCATAGATTGTAGCCAAGGACAAATAATTTAATTCAATTTCGTCAACAGGGTATAGCTTTCCAGGCTGCCTTTCCTGTAAGTTTCAGACCGCACCGGACCCACATTCTCTGCAAACCATTCTTTGGTATCATAAGTTACCGTTACGAAACCCGCTTTGGAAGTGTAAGACGAAGTAATCACCAGGCAATCGAAGGTGCCAGCGGGCGTTGTCATTTTTTCTTCGGCTATCACCTTCCTGTCGGTGATCGTTGTATTCAGGCTCATGATTGTCATGCCTCCGCCTGAAGCCTTTACGGTCATATTAAGGCTTCCATCCTTGAGCTGATCGCCTACCTTCATACTTGCCGGCAATTCCAGGTTTTGTGTCTCCCAGGTGGTTTCCATATTTTCGAAGGCTTCCATTTGCTCCAATTGCGCCGCATTCAGCATACTTTTCATGTCAATAGTAAACAGCCCATCTTCACAATAAACTGTAAAATCTCCGCTGAACGATTCCTTATTTTTATTGTCGTAGCCCGCCATGCTGATGGTGGCGCTGGCCTTATTTCCCGATATTTTTTTGTCTACCACTTCATATTCTACCCTCGACTGCATTTTGTCTTTGGCATTGTAGCTCGTCATCTCAAACTTTCTCCCTTCTTCCATCGGGTAAAAGCTTCTGCATGAATCATCAAGCGTAAAACCCGAGAGCATGAGAAGTGCGATGAAAAGTCCAGGAAGCAGCTTCATTTTTGATTTCAGAGAGGTGAATTTCCGTTTCATAATAACTATGGTTTTAAATGTTTGATCCTATTAAGTTAGACTTTATTGCCAAAACTACTGAGTGAATGGATAACAAAATTGA
>CAYUJK010000034.1:10070-16196 GCA_964444895.1 uncultured Roseivirgaceae bacterium | reverse complement strand
ATCAAATACCCAGTTGACTATGGCAAAGTAAGCCTGTATGCCCAAAGCGCAAACCTGAATACCGACGCGGCGGGCGCCGAGATGCGCTTTCTAATAGGGGAAACGGGCGCATTCGCTCCCGACCGCGACCCTCCGCTTATTGATCTGTATGTCAACGATACCACCTTTCGAAACGGCGACTTTACCGCCGAAAACCTGGTGGCACTGGCGGGTATATACGATGAAAATGGAATCAGCATTTTGAACCATGAAGTCAACCAGGGTATCATCATCAGCCTTGACGGTGGCGACTTTGAATATGCAGGAGAATTTTTTAAAAACGAAACCGACTCCTATCGGAAAGGTTGGCTTCGGTATCCGTATTTCGAACTGGAAGAAGGCCCACACACCATTACCGTAGGTGCATGGGACACACACAACAACTATTCGGAACAATCTATTGAGCTGTACGTGGTTGACGGAGAAAAATTCGTCGCCGAAAACCTTTTCAACTATCCCAACCCCTTCCGACACGAGACTACGTTTACATTTGAACACAACCGTGCAGGCGACGACCTGGAAATACAACTCAATATCTTTGATCTGAATGGCCGGGAAGTTTTTTCGGGCACGCATGTTACCTATTACAGCGCTGGCAGGATTGATGGCATCCGGTGGCGAGGCAACGCTACCAACGGTAAAAAATTAGAACCCGGCATATACGTTTACACAATCACTGTGCGTTCCCTGAAAGATGCTTCAAATATTCGGTTGAGTAACAAATTGTTAATCATTAATTAGTTATATTTAGCCCTCAAATTTTAGTTCATGAGCAGATTATTCATTCTTTTAGTAGCATTTTTTGTTCTATCCCTTTCCTTTGCCAACGCACAAACTGATCCGAATGAGATTATTGGGGTAGATACTACCAATAGGGTTATTACCACTGCCGTTCCTTTTATGACCATAGGACCTGACGCACGATCGGGCGGCATGGGCGAAGTGGGGGCCGCCATTTCTGCCGACGCAAACGCTATTCACTGGAACGTAGCCAAGCTACCCTACACGAAAGAAGACATAGGTTTCTCACTCTCCTATACACCATGGCTCTCAAAAATGGTCAATGACATGTCACTGAGCCTGCTCTCCGGATACATGAAAATAGACAAGCAACAGACAGTGGGTATTATGCTGAGGTACTTTAACCTCGGTGACTTTCAATTCAGAGATGAGTCCAACAATCCAATAATGGATTTTAACCCCCGCGAATTTTCTTTCGAAGGATCTTATGCCCGGCTATTGAGCGAAAACATGAGTATCGGTATTACACTCAAATACATTCATTCTAACCTCACCGGCAATGTATTTATCTCGAACCAGGAAAGCCAGGCGGGCACCAGCATCGCTGGCGATATCGGATGGTACTGGAACAAAGACATGAAGCTTATTGGCGAAAATTCACATCTGGCTGTAGGAGCAGTGATCAACAACATCGGCTCTAAAATGACCTACTCCACCAATGAGTTCCAGGAATTTATCCCTACAAACTTCCGCCTGGGATCAGCGCTCACTACCGAACTTGACCCCTACAACAAAATTACACTCGCCGTAGACCTTAACAAATTAATGGTTCCGTCTCCTACTGTTGACGGCAGCGGCCGGGAGAAGAGTATGATCTCGGGCATGTTTGGCTCCTTCGGCGATGCCCCCGACGGGATTGGCGAGGAGTGGCGCGAAATAATGTGGTCGTACGGTCTGGAGTATTGGTACAACGATGTATTCGCAGCCCGCACCGGATACTACTATGAAAACCGGCAAAAAGGAAACCGGCAATATTTCACCTTTGGTCTGGGCCTTCGCTACAATGTCTTTGGGATTGACTTCGCTTATTTAGTGCCCACAAAATACAATCACCCACTTGCAGAAACGCTGCGGTTCACCATTCACTTTGATTTTAATAGAGGGAAAAATTTAACATCCGTTACCGATCAGAATCAGAACTAATACGTATGGTTAACCGAACGCAGGCTCCGCGCTTCATCAAGCCGGGGTTTTTTCCATTGAAACGGGTAGAAAGCACCACACTCGCCGGCGGCATTCCCCTGCACTTTATCAACTCCGGCGACCAGGACATTGTCCGTATAGAAATTATTTTCAAAGCCGGCAAATGGTACGAGCCGCAAAGCGGTCTTTCTGCCCTCGCAGCAAAACTGATGGTGGAGGGAACCCGTACATTTAGCTCATTTGAAATCTCCAAAACGTTCGAGCAAAACGGTGCATTCTTTGAAATTAATTCGGGCTTTGATTTCATCAACTTCAACATCTACTCGCTCTCAAGGAACGTCAAAAAGCTGTTAGGCGTGCTGGAAGAAATTCTCACATGCCCCACGTTTCCCGATGAAGAAATTGCCACACAAAAAGCCATACTCACGCAAAACCTGAAGGTAAACCGCGAGAAAACATCATACCTGGCCTCTCAGCATTTTCGCTCCATGCTATTTGGCGAGAGCCACCCTTATGGGAGGCGAATGGAGATAAATGATGTGGAAAACATTGACCGGCAAGATCTCTTACACTATTTTGATCATCAGGTAAAAGACCATTTTGAAATCATTCTTTCCGGCCATTTTTCAACGGAAGATTTTGATCTTATTAGCCGCTTCTTTGGCAAATTCAACGCGAGGAACGAAATAACTCCGAACTACGACGCAGAGCCTGCAGCAAAAAAACACTACCTGGAAAAACCCGGAAGCCTGCAGTCATCACTGCGGGTAGGCAAACCCATGATTGGAAAGAACCACCCCGACTATTATCACCTTCTTATTTTCAATGAGGTGCTTGGAGGCTATTTTGGTTCCAGGCTGATGAAAAACCTGAGGGAAGAAAAAGGGCTGACTTACGGCGTTCACTCCAGCATTGTGCCTCATTCAAAATCGACCTATTTCGTGATCGCCACGGACGTGATCAAGCAGCACCGGGAAGCTGCCCTGCAGGAAATTTACAAAGAAATTCAGCGACTCATCGAAACCGACATTGATCAGGACGAACTCGAAACCGTGAAAAATTATTTCCGTGGTTCCTTTCTTTCGGCTATCAACTCCCCCTTCTCACTCGCCGATAAGTTTAAAAGCATATACTTCCATCAATTGGACTATGACTACTACCAAAACCTTTTCGATGCCATAGAGGATATGACGGTTTCGTCGATCCGGGAGTTTGGCGCCCGGTATTTCTCGCCAGAAGGTTTTATCGAAGTTTCTGTGGGATAGATTAAGCGCTATTCTACCGTTACCGATTTCGCCAGGTTACGAGGCTGGTCTACATTGCAGCCACGCATCACCGCGATATAGTACGATAAAAGCTGAAGCGGAATCACCGAGATCAAAGGAATAAGAGCTTCATTTGCCGCAGGCACTTCTATCACATATTCCGCCATCTTGGGAATGAGCTCGTCACCTTCTGTGACAATGGCGATAACCTTTCCCTTCCGGGCCTTGACCTCCTGTATGTTTGAAACTACCTTTTCGTACGAGCTGTCTTTAGTGGCGATAAATACCACCGGCATTTCTTCATCGATTAGGGCAATAGGGCCGTGCTTCATTTCAGCTGCGGGATAGCCCTCGGCATGGATATAGGATATTTCTTTAAGTTTCAAGGCGCCCTCCAGCGCTACAGGAAAATTATACCCTCTGCCCAGGTAAAGGAAATTGCGGGCAAACATAAATATTTTGGATATGTAGTGTACCTGATCGGCGCACTCAAGCACCTTCGCCACCTTGTTAGGTATCTGCTCCAGTTCTACCAGCAGTTCCCGGTATCGCGCTTCCTTGATGGTGCCTTTATTATAGGCCAGTTTCAGGGCCATCATAAACAAAACTGTAAGCTGCGAAGTGAATGCTTTGGTACTTGCCACACCTATTTCCGGTCCGGCGTGAATGTACGCGCCTTCATGCGAAGCCCGCGCGATGGAACTACCCACTACATTACACACCCCGAAGATAATGGCCCCTTTGGATTTGGCCAGTTCGATAGCCGCAAGGGTGTCGGCTGTTTCGCCAGATTGGGAAATGGCAATGCATACGTCCCCTTCTTTAATCACAGGATTTCGGTACCGGAATTCGGAGGCATACTCTACTTCTACCGGAATGCGGCATAAGTCTTCAAAGAAATACTCGGCTACCAGCCCGGCGTGCCAGGAGGTACCACAGGCCAAAATGATGATTCGCTCGGCATTTTCGAGTTTGTTGGCATATTCCCGGATCCCCCCCAAAACCAGGTAGCCCTTCTCTGCATTCAGCCTTCCGCGCATGGAATCGGCAATGGACTTCGGTTGCTCAAAAATCTCTTTTAGCATGAAGTGTTCGTAGCCTCCCTTTTCAATAGCTTCCAGCTCCAGGTCTATTGTCTGGATATATGGGTTAGCATCTACGTCCTCCACACTTTTTATCTTCAGGCTGTCTCGTTTTATCACGGCAATTTCAAGGTCGTTTAGGTATACCACCTCATTGGTGTATTCCACAATGGGTGTGGCGTCGGAGGCAATGAAGTATTCGCCCTTGCCCACTCCTATAACGAGCGGACTTCCTTTTCTGGCAGCGATAAGGGTATTGGGATCATCTTTGGAGAGGATGACGATGGCGTAAGCGCCCACTACCTTTGACAGTGCCAAACGAACGGCCTCTTCCGTGCTGCACTGGTTATTCTCTTTGATGTCCTCTATAAAATGAATGAGAACTTCGGAATCGGTCTCGCTTCTGAAGCGGTGGCCTTTATTGATCAACTCCTGCTTTAGCGCACTGTAGTTTTCTATGATCCCGTTGTGAATAATGGCCAGGTTTTCGCCGGAGTCTGTGTGTGGGTGGGCATTTGTATCATTTGGTTCACCGTGGGTAGCCCAGCGCGTATGGCCTATCCCTATCTTACCCGCAAAACCGTTCTGACCTACGTAGTTTTCCAAGTCAGACACCTTGCCTTGCTTTTTCCGCACCTGCAGTTCTTCGTTATTGACCAGCGCCACACCGGCACTGTCGTACCCCCTGTATTCAAGGCGTTTAAGGCCTTTTAGGATGACTTCATACGCATCCTTCTGGCCAATATAGGCTACTATTCCACACATGATGGTAAATACTTTTAGTCGGTTGTTGATGAAGATGTGCTCTTCAGATAAGAGTAGTAAAGTTTAAATTTAATTTTGTCTTTGTCAAATACCAGCCGGCCGAAGGATCGTCCATATCCGGATGGGATTAAGACGAGCTTCAATTCATTTTCAAAAACCTCCGGTACTTTTATCACAGTTTGCAAATATCCTTCGAGGGAAGGAAAGGGATAGGTGATCACCTTATTTTCACTGTTTGCCCTTCTTTCCATTCTAAAGAGGTAACCATTGCCAAACCTGGACAGTAGAATTTGATCGGGGTTAAAAAAAGGAAATTGGTCAAAATAGGGAATAAGCACCTTGTTGAAAACGTCTATTGCGGCTGATTGAGGATAAACGCTATCTATGGGCACAGAGCCGAAGGTAATTTCAGCACGATTGATAACGAGAGGTCCTATGGAATCTCTCAAAGCAAATATTGGAGATAGGTCGAGCTCAGAATAGACACCCGAAAAGGCATTTAAATAGCCCTTACCCGTAGTCGCTACCGGCTGGGCGCCTGGTGTCAAAACCTCCAGCTCGGTTCCCGTAAAATCTGCTTCTACGTTGTAAGAAAGATTACTGACAAAAGTGAGGTGAAATGATGTGTCCGCCACATTACTGGTTTTGTAGTTAACGGTGAGGCGGGTACTAAACTGCCGCGGATCGATGTTGAACAACATGTCGTTTTCATCATCCGGCACGAAAGCAAAACCTTTGAAAAACTCATGGATGTAGCCGTCATTTTTAACGGTATCTACTTCGCTAAATTTCTCCAGTATCCTTGCTCCAAAATCAAGGGACAGGTTTTTTGTCAAGGTACGGGAGCTCACCAGCGAGTCCAACTGAAGTTCGAATTCGGTCAGCGGTTCGCTTTCATATTCGTATTTATCCTTCGAGGAACTGCGTTCTTTGTCGATTTGTTCGGTGAGTTCGTGTACGGAGAACCTTTGAGCACCCGTGACTCCCTCTTCGTATCCGTAGAAGGCGTTGAGTATCAGTGATAACTGTAC
>CAYUJK010000034.1:5379-9970 GCA_964444895.1 uncultured Roseivirgaceae bacterium | reverse complement strand
GGTTCATCACAGGCAAAAATAAACAGGGCCAATCCGAAGATTAGCCCTGCTCTTCTAACCCACAAGTTCATTATATAGATTGTAATAAGATTCCTCGCAGTTTCCGTCCTTTTCTTCAATGGTATCTATTTTCTTGCTGTTGCTTATTTGCTTCATCAGGGCGTTCAGGCCGTTGTTAAACACTTGTTCGCTTTTGATAACCGCATCGGCATACTCCACACCGATCTTGATGAAACCTTCGTAATCTTTCGATTCCAGTGGCGCCAGCATCTCATCTTCGATATCCATCATTTTCACTTTTTCAAACAGGTCGGCGTCGAATTTGTGTGAAAAGGGTGTATCGTAAATGGTAAATACCGTTTTGGTATCTTTAAAAATAGGGTCATTTTTATAGGTGGTTTTGATGTACATGGGCACCAGGCTGGTCATCCAGTCATTGCAGTGCACGATATCAGGCGACCAACCCAACTTTCTCACTGTTTCCAGTGCGCCTTTACAAAAGAACACCGCCCTTTCGTCATTGTCATCGTAGAATTTGTTTTCCTTGTCATGAAAAACGCTCTTGCGATGGAAATAGTCTTCGTTGTCGATGAAGTACACCTGAAGCTTGGCGTTGGGTATGGAAGCCACTTTTATTACAAGGGGCTTTTCTTCATCGCCCACAGTAATGTTAATTCCCGAAAGCCTCACCACCTCATGCAATCTGTTTTTCCTTTCGTTAATTAGACCGAACCTTGGTACTAAGATTCTGATTTCCATCCCCTTTTCCTGCATGGCCTGGGGTAATTTTCGCACCAGTTCCGCCACTTCCGAAGTTTGTAAGAAAGGGTTGATTTCCGATGCTATGTAAAGAATACGAAGTTTAGACATGATATTTGAAATTTATCGCTTGTTTTCCGAAATGACCACAAAAATACTAAAAAATAGCTGATTTTCAATACGCTTTTGAAAATAAAGGCTACATTTGCGCGCCTTTTAACAAGTTTTAACGGGAGATGGAGACCTTTAAAGATATCACAGCTTTGGCTCAATACCTGGGTGAAAAGCGATCCAAAGGACTATCCATAGGTTTTGTCCCTACCATGGGAGCACTTCACCGGGGCCATTTGACGCTGATCTCAGAAGCAGTAAAAAATAACCACCTCACCGTGTGCAGCATCTTCGTTAACCCCACACAATTCAACAATCCTGAGGACCTTGAGAAATACCCCCGATCGCTGGAAAGCGACCTTGCAATGTTGAAATTGCAGGGATGCGATGTGGTGTTTGTTCCCGAAGTAGCCGAGATGTACGGCGAGAGCAGGGTATTGAGTATGAGCTTTGGCTACCTCGAAGACATCATGGAGGGGAAGTTCCGTCCCAATCACTTCAAAGGCGTGGGGCTGGTGGTAGGCAAGCTATTCAATATTGTGCAGCCTCACCGGGCATACTTTGGGAAGAAAGACCTTCAGCAATTTGTCCTTATTCGCAAGTTGGTAGAAGACCTGAATTTTCCTGTAGAACTTCACGCGGTAGATACCGTACGCGAGGCTTCCGGCCTGGCCATGTCATCCCGGAATGCGCGCCTGTCGGAATCAGAGAAAGAACAAGCGTTGATTTTCTACCACTCACTGGTGAAAGCAAAAGACCTGCTAAAAGCGCGGCATTCTCCGGCAGAAGTAAAGCACATGATCGAAAACGATTTTGAGAACCAAAAAAATACTTCGCTGGAGTATTTCGAGATTGTAGATTCGGAAACTCTACTGCCCGTTACCAACATAAACCACAGCAATGGCGTTTCAATCTGTACAGCCGGATACGTGGGAAAGATCAGGTTGATAGATAATATTTCTCTATTTTAATATAACTTTGCACCAACAGACGGGGAGGAATCCATGGTTATAGAGGTAGTAAAATCAAAAATACACCGGGTAAAGATCACTGAAGCGGAGCTTCACTATGTAGGCAGCATCACCATCGACGAAGACCTGATGGACGCCGCCAATATCATAGAAAATGAGAAAGTGCAGATCGTGAATATCAACAACGGAGAGCGCCTGGAAACCTACGTGATCAAAGGAGAACGCGGCTCCGGGAAAGTGTGCCTCAACGGACCCGCCGCCCGCAAAGCACAGGTAGGGGATATTATTATCATCATTTCCTACGCTCATTTGGATTTTGAAGAGGCTAAACAGCACAAGCCAAAGATTATATTTCCGGGTCAAAACAATAAGTTAGTTGAATAGCCGACGAAGAATTTTTTTCTCCTCATTTTTTAAGTACACCCTAAGTCTTGCCGTCGCCGCTCTTTTATTTTGGTGGGTGTATCGCGACTTTAACTTCTCAGAATTATTCCTGCGGTTCAAGGAAGTAAACCTCTATTTTATTCTGCTCTCTGTTTTGCTTGGCCTGCTTTCCTATTATTTGCGGGCTTTCCGGTGGACGCTCCTGCTGAAGCCGGTAGGCTACAAGCTTGCTACCCCACGGGCTTTCATGGCGCTGATGGTCGGGTATTTTGCCAACTTACTGCTACCCCGGATGGGCGAAGTATCGCGGTGTCTCGTACTGAAAAAAACGGACAATGTGGAAGTATCTACCTCCCTGGGCAGCGTAGTGGCAGAGCGTTCTGTAGACATGGCCACCCTTTTGTTGGTAATGGCTGCAGGAGTCTTCATCGAATACGACAAGCTGGGCAACCTGCTCCTTTCCACGCTGCAAAAACAATACAGCAGCCTTGTGATAGAACCCAATTTCCTGCTGCTTTTGGCTGTGGGCCTGGTATTTTGTGTTGTGCTGGCCTTCTTGCTGTTCATCTATTTAAAAAGACGCTTCCAAAGGCATTTTTTCTTTATCAAGATTCGCAAAGTGATTCGCGAGATAATTGAAGGCGTGATGAGCCTGAAAAAACTGGATCAACCCCTTGGATTCTGGGCGTCTACTGTTGCCATTTGGTTGTTGTACTTTTTCATGTCTTACGTCGTTTTCTTCTCGTTTCCGCCTACCATGGGGTTGGGTGTGCGAGCGGGTATTTCCGTGCTGATCATGGGCGGCCTGGGAATGGCGACACCTGTTCAAGGCGGTGTTGGGCCCTTTCACCTGTTCGTGAGCGGCGTACTGCTCCTTTACGGAATAGGGCGGGAAGACGGAGTGTTTTTTGCGTTTCTTATTCACACATCACAATTCCTCATTATGTTGGTAGTGGGTATAGTTAGTTTTATTGCGAGCTTGATAGTATCAAAAAGAAATTCGTATGTCGGTCAAAAATAAAATAGTCAGCCAAAGCCAACTCCGGGAAACTTTGCGCGAATTGAAGGCGAAAGGAAAAAAGGTCGTTTTTACCAACGGATGTTTTGACCTGGTACACCTGGGGCATCTGGATTACCTGGAAAAAGCCCGTGGAAAGGGTGACGTTCTGGTGATTGGGCTGAACTCCGACCAGTCTATCCGGCGGTTGAAAGGTGCCTCACGGCCAGTGATGGACGAAAATTCACGGGCCAGGCTGCTGGCAGCATTGGAATTTGTAGACTATGTGGTTTTAT
This sequence comes from uncultured Roseivirgaceae bacterium, assembly GCA_964444895.1. GTDB lineage: Bacteria > Bacteroidota > Bacteroidia > Cytophagales > Cyclobacteriaceae > CAJXNP01. The sequence continues at coordinate 6,452 of CAYUJK010000034.1, read as the reverse complement.
TCGACGAGGATACTCCTCTTGAGCTGATCCGCGATATCTTGCCCGACATACTGGTGAAGGGCGACGACTATGATCTAAGCAACATAGTGGGGGCTGACGTCGTAATGAGCAATGGTGGAAAAGTAGAAACTGTTGAATTGGTAAAGGGATATTCTTCCACCGCAATTATTGAAAAAATTAAAAACTTAAATTGATAAAGCTATGATTCTGATAATCGGTATTGTGTTCATGCTCATCAGTTACCTGGTGAGCTCAAGGTTGAAGAGTAAGTTTAGAAAGTACTCACAAACCACCCTTCGCTCCAACATGAGCGGAGCCGAAGTGGCCCAAAGTATGCTTCAGGACCACGGGCTGCACGATGTGACCATCACCTGCCAAAAGGGTGAATTGACGGATCACTACAATCCCACAAACAAAACCGTAAACCTGAGCGAACAGGTGTTCTACGGGCGCAATGCTGCTGCCGCTGCGGTAGCTGCTCACGAGTGCGGCCACGCCGTGCAGCACGCAAGGGCCTACGGTCCGCTGGAATTCCGCTCAGCCCTGGTGCCCGTGCAGAACGTGAGTGCACAGATCATCAACGTGGTGTTTATGGCCATGCTGTTCGGTGCAATTCTTCTCCCTACCGTCATTCCTTATTCCACAGCCATTCTCATCATCATTGGCTGCTACACCATATTTACGCTGTTTGCTTTTGTGACACTCCCCGTGGAGTTTGACGCCAGCAAGCGGGCACTTCAGTGGATGACAGACAAGGGGATTGCCAGCTCACAAGATCATTACATGGCAAAGGATGCCCTCAAATGGGCCGCCATGACGTACGTGGTAGCTGCCATCGGATCGTTAGTCACCCTGCTCTACTACGTGTTTCTTTTTCTCGGAAGCAGGGACTAAGGCTCGTGCAGAAAAAAGGCAATTTTGTGGGATTTGGTGATTTAAGTCTCTATATTTAACGAAACTCAAAAACCGGGATTTGTCCTTTCTAAGGGCAAATCCCTTTTTATTTCAATTGATATGGATTTTCAACTGACCGAAGAGCAACAAGCGGTGCGCGATGCCGCCAGGGAATTTGC
>CAYUJK010000034.1:1470-5279 GCA_964444895.1 uncultured Roseivirgaceae bacterium | reverse complement strand
GGCGCCTTTGAGCTTTCTTCGCAGTACGCCCGCGAACGGCAAGCTTTCGGAAAGCCCATCTCACAGCATCAGGCCATCCAGTTCAAGCTTGCCGATATGGCTACGAACATCGAAGCTGCCCGCATGCTGTGCCTCAAGGCCGCATGGCTAAAGGACCAGGGACAAGACTACACATTGGCGGGCGCCATGGCTAAGTATTTCGCCTCGGAAATAGCCATGAAGTCGACCATAGATGCCGTGCAGATACATGGCGGATATGGCTATGTAAAAGAATACCACGTAGAAAGACTGATGCGCGACGCAAAGATTACCCAGATATACGAAGGCACCACTGAAATCCAAAAAATAGTAATATCCAGAGAAGCTTTGAAAATGTAAAGGACGATTTTTTCGAATTTTTTATGATTTAGCTAAAAAATTATTGTACTTTTGAAATATCGTTAGTTGATAAATAGGATAATTAATCATTTTTTTTGTATTTAAAAATCAACGCAAACACGGTTGTCTTACAATTGTTAATTGCACATTTCTAAGATGGAAGACTACAATAAAATCATTGAGTCCCTGAACGTACACTTTAAAAAGGTCAATAATATCAGGGTGATTCAGCCGATAACCATAGAGAACTACTACGACGTAGAAAACACCATATTCAGGCTAAACAACGGGGAATTGAGTTATGGCAAGGAAAAAATCAAAGTTCGTAAAGGCGAGTTCCTGTTTATTCCGGGAGGCCGAAATGTCTCCATTACATTTGGTTTTGGCACGCCGGTAAGCTTGTCTAACGATGAATTTATTACCCGCAAGGAGCACTTTTTCCAAAGTCTACGCCACAATGAACTGCTGGATGAAACGCGCGATTCATTTTCGTATGTCTCATTTGACGCCAAAGTATTTGATTCTGTAAACTTTTTTGCTTCGCTGGACCTACCACCTTTCATTATCCCCCCGAACAAAAAAATTGACACGTTGATCTTAACCATTTCAGACGAAAAATTTAAGAATGAGCCCGGGCATGAACGAATTATTAAACTGGTGTGTGACCAACTCGCGGTAGAGATCATACGCCATGTGCTGCGACACGGCATGTTTGTGGAGCAGTTAGCTACGAATAGTACTTATTTCAAAGACCCACGTCTCATCGATATTTTTGCCTATATCAAAGACAACCTGAATGGCGATCTCTCGAACAAGAAACTGGCCAGTGTGGCCAATGTATCTGAAGACTACGTAGGCCAATATTTTAAAATGCTTACGGGAATTAACCCCCAGGACTATATCGAGTATCAGCGGATGGAGAGAGCTGTAAACTTGCTGAGAACTTCAAAAAAGAGCATTCGAGACATCGGCCACGAGGTGGGCTACAAAGACACGGCTTACTTTTGCCGCAGGTTTAAGATGATGTTTGGCATACCCGCTGGTAAAATGCGCCGCAGAGAATCCCTAATGAATATTTAGGGCCTTATTCATATTATTTATTTTTTCTGATACTTCAATCACCAGCTCGGGGCTTTTCTCCACGCCGTTGCCCAGCACGATGAGGTCTGCCCCCGCATGAAGCGCGCGCATGGCCTTTTCGGTCGTGTTCAGGCCACCACCCACAATGATGGGAATATCCACCGATTTTCTCACTATTTTAATGAGCTTTTCCGGTACGGGCTGTGCAGCACCACTGCCAGCCTCCAGGTAAATAAGCTTCAACCCCAGCATTTCGCCGGCCATAGCTGTGCTCGCAGCCACTGATGACTTGGCAGGAGGGATGGGCATAGTATTACTCATGTACGACACCGTCGTTTCGTTGCCGTTGCCTATCAACATATACCCTACCGACAACACCTCCATGCCGCTTCGCTTTATGATCGGTGCAGCCACCACGTGTTGACCTATTAAAAGCTCCGGATTCCTTCCCGAAATGAGGGACAAAAAGAAAATACCGTCGGCAGAAAAATCCAGGTACATGTTGCTCCCCGGAAATAAAATGACCGGTATGTGGCTATATTCCTTTATTTTGGCAATGATTTGGCCAATATTATTGGTTGTAATGAGGCTTCCACCCACCAGGAAATAATCCACATTATTTTCCACACAGATGTTAATCAGCTTCACGAGCTGGCTATCGCTCTCCACCTTGTCAGGGTCAATCAGTATGGCTATACCTTTAGCACCCTGCTTGTTGATTTTATTCAGATGGCTCAGAATCATCGGCTTTCTTATTAAGGATATCGGTCAATTTCTTTTTGGCGCCGGCTATTAGCAGGGCCACCACAGCGGCTTTGATTCGTGACTTAACTACAGATTTTTCCTGCACCTGGGCTTTTTTTACTTCTTTCTCAGGTATCACAAGCACTTCTTCCTGTTCCTCTTCTTCTTGTGACAGTGCCTTAAAAACCAGCGTAGCGAGAAGTCCGCCTGCAGCGGCCGTAAGGGTAATGCCCAGCATCCTGGAAGACGACCTTTTCAGGGTATGGAACTCGTATTTCATCTCCTCTTCCAGCTTCTTAGCCTGTAACTGAAGGTCTTTGATCATTTTCTTGGAATTGGGTAAGCTATTCATCCTCTTTTGAGTTACTCTCGGTTTGGAAACAATCTGAGATCGTCTTAAAAACTACTGCTTTGATAATTCTTTTACGTAACGTGTAAAGCACGACAAACAAGACCGACAATACGCCTATGGTAGTGAGAAAACCCAGGTACGAGGATTGAAAAACTTCGTTCAGGTACAGCGAAAGGCCGAAGCACGCCAACAATACCACAAGCATTACAAAAGAAATCGTCAACAGCAGCAGTATGATATTGGTGATAATCTGAGCCATGTAATCTTTTACCTGAAGCATGATGAGCTCTGACCGCACTTCCAGGTATTTGATCAATAGTTCGCTAAGTTTTTTTAAATGCTCGGACGAAATCATTATTCTCTCTTTAACAATAGAATGATGGTCAAGACATAAAATTATAGGTTTAGCCAAAAAATATGGGCAATCAGGCCGATTTTATTTTAAAAGGCTACTTTGAAACGAAGATGAGCGCAAAGGGAAGAAGGAAAAACGTGACGATAATAAAGATGAATCCTGCTATCCGGTACTTCATAGTAAGCGCTCCCAATACCATTGCCAGCCTCACAGGGATGTTCCTGATCTGCCTTACCGGCATGAAAATGAGCACCCCCAAAAGATTAAACACCAAATGTACGATAGCGATAGTCACAGCAGCTTCATTTTTGAACATCGCGGCAAGCAATGCCGTGATAGTAGTGCCGATATTTGCGCCCAAGATGAATGGGAACGCATGCTTTATTTTAATTCGCCCGGTGGCTACCACGGGTACGATCAGGGAGGTAGTGACAGAGCTCGACTGCAATGCGATGGTGACGATCGTACCAAAGAAGAACGATTTGTAGGGTTTACTAAATACAAATCCCTCAAAGCGGTTTCTCGACTTGCCGATGAGCAGCGAGTAAATAATTTTTGACAAAAAACGAATTGATAAAAACAGGAGCGCTAATGAAAGAATAAGGGACAACACCACACTGTGCAAGCTCTCAAAAAGCCATTCGCTAACCGGCATGTTCTTAAAGATGGCATGCAGACCAAAAGGCTCTGGCGCGCTTTGCGGGCTCATAACAATGAGATTGGTGAGGAAAGCAGATACCTCACCCAGGAAATTGCTGTATAGCTGTAGCGGGAAGAGAATGATGACCACCAATATATTGAAAAAGTCGTGGGAGGTGGCAGCGGTAATCGCCCGGCGAAACTCAATCTTTTTGGTGAGAAAACTCAGGGAGACGAGGTCGCTGGTGATGGTAGTGCCGA
>CAYUJK010000034.1:0-1370 GCA_964444895.1 uncultured Roseivirgaceae bacterium | reverse complement strand
TGAGGCTTTCGCTAATAGGAGATTTAACAATTTCTTAATATAGAGGGCGAAAAGTATTCTTAGTTTTACACCGCTTTTATTTTTGATCTATGGGAAAGAAATCTAACCCACATTTAGACACCAAAAAGTTGTCTGTGATTTTCAGAATATTTGACCTAAGCAGAAAGGAAAGAAATTTCGTTTCCCTCATTCTTATTTTTTTAGTGGTGAGTTTCTTCGCCTATCCCTACCCAAACGTAGCGATGTGGATAGGCTTTATGTTTGCGGGCTATTCTGCTATCGCTAATGATTCTATTCAGACCATCGGAACTTTTATAGCCTCGAACAGCAATAAAAAATGGTATCACCTTTGGCTCTTTATGGGTGCTATATTTGTGATTACCGTTACCATTTCGTGGATCGCCTTCGATGGCGACGTAAGCTACGAGCGCCTTACTTCCAAAGGCTTTTCGGAAAGCCCCAGCAGCTTCAGCTTTCTTCAACTTGCCGCTCCCATTATATTGCTCATTCTCACGCGCATGCGCATGCCGGTGTCTACCACCTTTTTGCTGCTGAATGTGTTCTCCGCCAGCTCCGACGCCATTCTGAGCGTATTGGGAAAAAGTCTTTCAGGGTATTTACTGTCGCTTATCACGGCTTTTGTGATATGGTTTGTGTTGTCAAATCTGCTCAAGAAACTCCTGAAGGGAAAGCCCGGGCCGTATTGGATCTATATCCAATGGATTACAAGTGGTTTGCTTTGGTCCGTCTGGATTATGCAAGACGCCGCTAATATTGCCATCTTTTTGCCCCGAAGTCTCAATATTTGGGAGTTCCTGGCCTTTACAGGATATATATTCCTGGGGTTAGGATTACTCTTTTACCTAAAGGGTGACAAAATTCAATCGATTGTGAACGAAAAATCTGGCGTCACGGACGTGCGCTCAGCTACGATTATCGATTTCGTTTACTGCGGATTGCTCTACTACAAGCTTTACGAATCCACCATCCCTATGAGTACCACCTGGGTATTCATTGGCCTGCTAGGCGGTAGGGAGTTGGCCATCAGCCTGTCAAAAGACAAATATTCCAAGCTGAAAAAATCTACCGTAAAAGCCGTGCTTATGGTGGTAAAAGATCTTTCGTTTGCGCTCATTGGCCTATTCGTGTCGATCATTCTGGCTCTGGCTATTAATGAAGGAATTCGGCAGGAAGTATATGATGCGCTGTCGAATATGTTCTAGGCGTGTGCTGAACGGCGTTGGCGTGTTTGTTTCCCTGCTGGTTCTGCGATTGCCTCTTCTTCAGTCAGCAGTAAAGGGTAGTAGCTAAGATGTACGGTAGAAACACGGTGAAAAGGTATAAATAAGCCCGAAGAAAACGCTACTCTG
>CAYUJK010000033.1:13712-16234 GCA_964444895.1 uncultured Roseivirgaceae bacterium | reverse complement strand
GGAAAAATGTTCTTGCCACAAGTGGTAAAAAGTGCGCGGGTAATGAAAAAGTCGGTAGCTTACCTCATTCCTTTTATCGAAAAGGAAAAGCTGGAAAACCCTGAAGCGCGCCAGGGGAAGAACAATGGGAAAATAGTACTCGCAACGGTGAAAGGCGATGTACATGACATTGGAAAAAATATCGTGAGTGTGGTGCTCGCGTGCAACAACTATGAAATCATCGACCTCGGAGTGATGGTGCCACTGGAAAAGATCCTCGACACTGCAAAAAAGGAAGGCGCAGATATCATCGGGCTTAGCGGGCTCATTACTCCCTCGCTGGATGAGATGGTGTATGTAGCAAGAGAAATGGAACGCCGAGAATTATCCACGCCGTTGCTGATAGGTGGCGCTACTACTTCCAAGATACACACGGCCGTGAAAATAGCCCCAGAGTATTCAGGCATAGTAGTGCACGTGCTCGATGCTTCCAAGAGCGTGCCTGTGGCCAGCAGCCTGCTAAGTGAGGAGAAGGGAGTCAAGGAAACATTTGTTGAAAAGATCAAGACAGAATACATCAAGATTCGCGAAGACCACGAGCGGAAGCGGGGGGTAAAGAACTTTATAAGCATCGAAGATGCCCGTGCCAATAAATACAAGGCTGATTGGGAGCAATACTCTCCGGTAATGCCGACCTTCCTGGGTGTGCGGAAGATCAGCGATGTATCCCTTGAAGAATTGGTGAAATACATCGACTGGACGCCGTTTTTCAGCGCTTGGGAGCTGGCAGGTAAATATCCACAAATATTGGAAGATGATGTAGTTGGGCCAGAAGCCCGGAAATTGTTTGACGATGCCCGGCAGGTGCTGGACAATATCATTACCAATAAGCTGATCCAGCCCGAAGGCCTATTGGGCTTTTTTCCTGTCAATACAGCAAATGACGACGAGGCTGAGGTATATGCGTTTAAGGAGAATAATGGCTCCTGGAAGGTAGATACTTCTAAAGTAACTACCAGGCTCAACTTCCTGCGGCAGCAACTCAAGAAGGCTGCGAATCTACCAAATTTCAGTCTCAGTGATTTTATTGCACCAAAAGAAAGCGGCAAAATAGACTACATTGGCGCCTTCGCTGTTACCAGTGGAGCAAGCGCTGACAAGCTGGCGGCTGAATATGAGAAGAACCTGGATGACTACAACGGCATAATGGTAAAGGCGCTTGCCGACAGACTTGCTGAGGCCTTTGCTGAGTACCTGCACGAACGGGTAAGGAAGGAATATTGGGGCTATGTGACGTCAGAATCCCTGTCTAACGAAGATTTGATAAAGGAGAAGTACCTCGGCATACGGCCGGCCCCGGGGTATCCGGCCTGTCCTGATCACCTGGAAAAGCAGAAGTTGTTTGAAATGTTGGATGTGGAGAATAATTCCTGCATTCGTCTTACGGAAAACTTCGCCATGTCACCCGCAGCTACCATTAGCGGCTGGTACATAGCCCATCCGGATTCCCGGTATTTCGGAGTGGGTAAAATCGACAGAGATCAGGTGGCTGACTATGCCGCGCGAAAGGGGATGGAGACCGAAGTAATCGAAAAATGGCTGGCGCCGATCCTGGGTTATTGATGTATGAAGTGGCTCTAAAAAGAACGTTTTCTTAAATCTGAAAGCGCTAATTTTAGGTTGTGGGTTTAAACTCAAGGATATGAAACTTTTGATTTTTGTTGGAATTATCGCGATTTCGCTGCCAGTAATGGGACAGTCGGGAACAACGGTAGCGGAGGAGCTTACGTTCGAAGGCAAGCAGTTTTACGAAAAAAATGAATATTCGGAGGCGCTTATGAAGCTGAACCAGGCCATAAAGGTGGATGGAAAATACCCGATGGCCTACTACGTGCGGGGGACGATAAAAAAGGATCTCGGCGATTACCAGGGAGCTATAAAAGACCTCAATAAGGCGCTTTCACTGGATGCGAAATTGTTTGAGGCCTATCTGCAACGCGGCAATGTGAAATATGAGTTGCAAGATTTTCACGGCGCTATTGCAGACTATGGCAAGTGCATCGAAATCAACCCTAAGAATATTGACGCTTACTACCGCCGGGGGCAGGCCAAATTACAAATAGAATCGTATAACGAGGCAATCAACGACTGCGACAGGGTCATATCTATGAACGCCCAAAACAAGGATGCGTATTTTCTAAGAGGAGTGATCAAAATGGAGTATGGCCTCAAAGAAGAAGCTTGCGCTGACCTGAGTATAGCCGGTGAAATGGGTGATCTTAAGGCTTTCGAAGAAATAAAAAAGCACTGTCAGAATGTGAAGTATTGACTCATCTGCAATAGATGAGGTGCAGCTTTTGAGCTTCTTCTACTCCCAGGTTGATGGCCGTCATAAAATCGGCACACGCCTCTTCGTGTAAGTTTAGTTTTATTTCTGACAAGGCACGGTGAAAATAAGAGGCACCTGCAGCATATCCCTGGTCAATTAATGTGTCAAAGATCGCAATAGCTTCCTGATGGCGGTCGGTCTTTTGAAAGCTGTA
>CAYUJK010000033.1:8964-13612 GCA_964444895.1 uncultured Roseivirgaceae bacterium | reverse complement strand
TCAGAACGGAGCGAATCGTCATCTATATATTCCAATGCTTTGTCGATATATTTAGTGGTGAGTTGATGGTTTTGATATTGGTAAAAGAGAATGTGAGCACTATAGTAGTTGGCAAGACCTTTTTTTCCTCCCATGTCGTTCATGGATTTCTTAAAACTTTCTAACGCCGACATATACATGCCGCCCTCATAGTACATGAGACCCTTTTGGAAGTGTTTTTGGGCACTGCTTTTCATCAGCAAAAAAGGAAATAGAACGGAAAATAAGACGAGTCCGCCCACGAAAAGCCCGCCATAGATATAGGCAGAGCGGGTGTAGCCCACGGGCGAAGAGGTATATGTGGGAGTGGTTTTGTAAGCAGGGCGTTCTTCGTAGGGGTAGTCGGGCGAGACCTGGTAGGCGTCGAATTCCAAGGTGTCGTCATAGTGCTTTCGGAGAGAGGCATCGGACAACACTTCGTAGGCTTTGGAAATTTCGAGAAACTTTTTGTTGGTAGCGTCACTATTGGGATGCTTGTCGGGATGGTACCGGTGTGCCAGTTTCCTGTAAGCAGTCTTAATTTCTGTTAAGCTGGCTTTGCTGTCTACCCCCAATATTTCGTAGTGTGTTACCATTCCTACGTGTATTTATTCCCTCTATCGGCTTCCAATCACACGCCTGTATAATCGTTTGTGATGCATAACGGATAAAGTTAGCCGCTTTGTGTCAGAAATCATTAATTTTCCCGCCGTATACCTGACATCGGTTATTTTACTTTGAATCTTTTTCCCGGGAGGGTTTTCACGATGCCTCTCAGTTCCAGGTTCAGCAGGTGGCCGGCTATCAGGTTTAGCGGAATTTGGGTTTTCCAGCTCAGGTCGTCGATCAGAATATTGTTTTCATTTTCCAGGATCGTTTGTACGATTTTCTTTTCCTCATTCCCCAGCGATTCTATCCACTCCATTTTGTCGTCAGAGATCATCTTGCCATTCGTGAGTCCGGCTTCCCATCCCAGGCACTGCTCCAGGTCTTTTGCTGATGTGAGGATCATTGCCTTATGCATTTTTATCAGGTTGTTGCAGCCTTTTGAAGAAGTGTTGTTCAGGTTGCCCGGCACGGCAAATACCTCTCTGTTATAGCTGTTGGCTATTTCGGCGGTGATCAGGGCGCCGCCTTTTTCAGAGGCTTCCACCACGATCGTGGCATCGGTCATGCCAGCAATAATCCTGTTACGCGAGGGGAAGTGATGCGCTTCTGGCATAGCGCCAAGGGGAAACTCCGTGAGCAGGCCGCCGTGTTTTACCATTTCTCCGGCATACCCACGATGCGTTGAAGGGTAAATGGTGTCCATGCCATTTGCCATCACGGCTACAGTAGGAAGTTTGTTTTTCAGAGCCTCTTTGTGCGCGGTAATATCGATGCCGTAGGCAAGCCCACTCACTATCACTGGTCCGTAGGGGGCCAAATCCTGTAAAAATTGCTCCAGAAATTCCTTGCCATACGATGTTGACTTTCGCGTGCCGACAATAGCGATGATTTTAGGAGCGTTGAGGTCGGCAGTTCCCTTGAAATACAAAAGCGAGGGGGAGTCTACGCATTCTTTCAGCCGCCGCGGATAGCGACTATCAGTAATGAACAAGATGTCAATTTGCTGGTCGTCGCATCGTTTCAGTTCTTTTTCGGCTTGGGAGAAGTCCTTGAAATTAACGATTGCCGAAGCTGTTTTTTCGCCAATGCCGGGTATTTTACAAAGCTTGCTTTTCGGCGTTTTAAAAATGTTTTCGGCGCTTCCGCAATAACTGATCAGTGTTTTGGTGATGACATCGCCTATACCGGCAACCATGGTGAGGGCTACCTGGTAAAGCCTCTCGTTTTGCATAAAAAATGAAGGTTAAGGTAAGCGTTCGTAAATTTCTTTCAGGAAGTACCGGATTTCTTTGAGCTTCTCCATCATTTCCATCTTATCCTTAGCTTCGCCGTTGTTTGATTTTAGCAGGTCTTTCGCGCCTTGCAGAGTGTAGCCCTTTTCTTTTACCAGATGATAGATCAGTTTTACATTCTCTATATCTTCTCTGGTAAACTGCCGATTTCCCTTTCGGTTTTTCTTAGGCTTAATAATATCAAATTCACTTTCCCAAAAACGAATGAGAGATGTAGCTACTCCCATCATATCGGCTACTTCGCCGATTGAGAAGTATTTCTTTTCTATTACTTTCTCTTTGTAAGGCATTCTTTCAAATTTCGCTTTGAATATACTTAATAATACCCTTGTCGTCAATAGTAATTTTCGACTCGGGAAAATCGGTTTCCGTAAGTTCTTTTATCAATTTCAATGCTTTCCGGTCTTCATCCGGTACGGGAATGCCCTCACCCACTTGCTTTATCGATATTATTTCCCCTTTTAGGAATTTGCCCGTTATGTTTGTGTGCACTTTTACAATGGGGGCCACGCCGTTCGGGCCCCGTAGGTTAAACCGCGCATACGTACAAAAATTGCCCAGGCTGTACGCAATAAAGCGCTCCTTATATACTTCAATGGCGCGCGAAACATGCGGCCCATGTCCGAAAACGATGTCGGCGCCGGCGTCTACCATGTGATGCGAGAATGCATACACGTTTCCACGATCTTCTCCGTAGAATAGCTCATTTTTTCGTGGTACGTGCTGATAATTGCTCCCCTCAGCCCCTCCATGAAACGATACAATCACGATGTCGTTCAGGCTGTCCAGGTGATTTACTATTTCCCTGGCGGCCTTCAGGTCGTGGATGCTCTGGGTGCCGGTATTTGGTGCAAAGGCGGCAAACCCATATTTCACACCATTCATTTCGAATGAAACATGCGGTCGGGTAACAAGGCCGGCGTTATAAATGCCAAGAGAGTCAAGTACTCTCGTCGTATTTCTACGTCCTGGATCTCCAAAGTCGCCGGCGTGGTTATTGGCCAGGCTCACCACATCAAATCCCGCTTCTACCAGGCGTTCAGCCAGGTCTTCCGGTGATCGGAACAGGTAGCATATATCGGGGTTCTTGCAGTATTTGGGATGCCCACCGTCGTTCAGTATCACGCCCTCGTGGTTGCCAAAGGTGAGGTCGGCACTTTGCAGTATTTCCCTAACGCTGTCCAGAAGATTTTTTCCTTCGTTGGGAGGCAGGAAGTGTGTTTTTGGAAAGTTGGTGCCCAGCATGATATCGCCTACGCCGATGATAGTAATTGTGTCAGCAAGAATGGCCGCATACAGGGAAGCAAAGAGCATACTATCCACCTGCGAAGAGATGGCCGTGCGTTCGAATTCCACCGTCACCGTGTCTGACTTGAGCAGGGTAGAGTCCAACACAAACTCCAGGCCTGTTTTGGATTTTGACGTGGTGCTTATTCGCTGCGATTTACACGCAGATAGCAGTACAATCACAACAAGGAGGTAAAAAAGTTGATTGTATACGCGCATCATTGAAAAATGATTTGTCTAATAGCCTCCGCCAAGAGATTGATTTTCTTTGCTGGACAGCTCTATGAGTTTGTCAAACTCTTCGTCGGTTACGTCCTGGTAAAAATAATAAACCGGATCCTGAAATTTGTTGTCTTTTAATACCTCGTAGTGGAGGTGTGGCGCGCTGGAAAGACCGGTATTGCCCACAAACCCGATGATATCACCTCTCTTTACCTTCTGGCCGATCTTCACATTTATCTTGCTCATGTGAGCATAGCGGGTTTCGAACCCAAAGCCGTGGTCCAGCACTACCATGTTCCCATAAGAAGAGTTCATCCCGGCCCTGGCTACCACGGCGTCGCCCGTGGCATAGATAGGTGTGCCCGGGTCAGCGGAGTAGTCAATGCCATTGTGCATCCTTTTTACTTTTAGTATGGGATGCCACCGCATTCCGTATCCAGAAGCCAGCCGGATGAGTTCTTTGTTGGTGATGGGCTGAATAGAAGGGATGGCCGCTAACAGTTCTTCTTTGTTTTTGGCCATGTTTTCAATATCGTCGTACGATTTCGTCTGTATGTACAACTGCCGTTTTAGTTTATCTACCTTTTGGAAAGAAGAGAGAATCAATTCTTCTCTTTCTGTGCGGCTATCGAGAATGTTTTTATACCGGTCTACACCGCCCACGCCGCCTTCCCATATCGAAAGGGGAATGGGATCAGCCTCGAAAATTTTCCTGTAGATATTGTCATCACGCTCGCGCAGCACCTGGAGCATTTTATTTGAAGTGTTTACTTCGCGATTCAATATTTCGTAGTAGGCAAGTAGCTCTTCGTTTTCTTTTTTGAGCTTCGTAACTACCGGTAGTTCAAAAAAACTGGAATACATGTACACCAGGCCGATAGCCAGCATCAATGCAAGGGTAAGGAATCCAAGGGCGTTGATGAAGACATCCCAATTGGACACTTTAATCCGCTCGTATTTGCAGGTTTCGGTATCGTAATAATATTTTATCCGAGCCATGTAAAGTCCAGTAAATTCTTATAATTTTGCGGTGTTTTTTGTCTTAAATGCAATAAAATCACCCAATCTCAACGATAGTTAAAATATTTTAAGTGCGCAAGTTAATTATATTTTAAAAAAGGTAAAATTAAAAGAGTTTATTAAACCCCATCTTTCATGAATTCCAGTGAAATCAGGCAGACATTCTTAGACTTTTTTCATAAAAAACGCCACCAGATAGT
>CAYUJK010000033.1:1471-8864 GCA_964444895.1 uncultured Roseivirgaceae bacterium | reverse complement strand
TTTGGCGATTATTTCAAAAAAGAAGCCATTGCCTGGGCCTGGGAATTGCTAACGGAGGAGTACAAACTGCCGAAAGACAGGTTGTATGCGTCGGTCTTTGGCGGAGATGAGGCAGATAAACTTGATAAAGATAATGAGGCCTATGAATACTGGAGGGTGATCCTTCCCGATGACCGGATTTTGTACGGTTCTAAAAAGGATAATTTCTGGGAAATGGGCGATACCGGCCCCTGCGGCCCCTGCTCCGAAATTCACGTGGACTTGCGGTCTGACGAAGAAATAAGCAAAACACCGGGCAGAGAACTTGTAAATCAAGGGCATCCCCAGGTGATAGAAATCTGGAACCTGGTCTTTATCCAGTACAACAGGAAGGCTAATGGGGAGCTGGAGATGCTGCCCGACAAGCACGTAGATACGGGGATGGGTTTTGAAAGGCTGGCAATGGCCGTACAACGAAAGCGCTCCAACTACGATACGGACGTGTTTCAGCCACTCATTCAGAAAATTTCTGAGCTGGCTGGAGTAAAATATGGGGAGTCAGAAAAAGCCGATATAGCGATAAGGGTAGTATCTGACCACATAAGAGCAGTTTCTTTTGCCATTGCCGATGGCCAGATGCCCTCTAATACCGGTGCAGGCTACGTGATACGCCGCATCCTTCGCAGGGCCATTCGTTACGGTTTTACTTACCTGGCTCTAAAGGAACCTTTTATTTTTCATTTGGTAGAAGTGTTATCCCGGCAAATGGGCCCCTTCTTCCCGGAAATCACCAGCCAGAAGGAGTTTGTGGAAAAGGTGATTAAGGAGGAGGAACAGTCGTTTTTGCGAACCCTCGAAAACGGCATAAAAATATTTGAAGAGGCGGCTACCGGAGCATCATCGCAGATATCCGGTGAAGTGGCCTTTAAGCTTTACGATACGTATGGCTTCCCCATTGACCTGACGGTATTACTGGCCCGGGAAAAGGAGTTGGTTGTGAACATGGACGAATTCAATGCCTGCATGAAACAGCAGAAAGATCGTTCCAAAGCCGACGCAGAGCAGGAGAAAGGCGATTGGGTGGTTTTGAAATCCGGAAATGCAACGTTTGTGGGGTACGATGTGCTGAGCTGCGAGTCAAGAATGCTTCGCTACCGGGCGGTGAAGGAAAAGAAAAAAGAGATTTTCCAGATCGTACTGGATAAGACTCCGTTCTACGCGGAGAGCGGTGGGCAGGTAGGAGATACCGGATTTCTTACCGATGGAAAGGAAAAAATAGCCATTTTTGACACCCAAAAAGAAAATGACCTTATCATTCATTATGCGGAGAAGCTTCCGGCGCAACCAGAAGTGGTGTTTCAGAGTGTGGTGAATGAAGGGAAGAGGCGTCTCACGGAGAATAACCATAGCTGCACGCACCTTCTTCATGCCGCGCTAAGGGAAGTGCTGGGCGACCACGTGCAGCAGCGAGGCTCGCTGGTTACGGATAAGATACTGCGCTTTGACTTTTCTCATTTCGCTAAAATGACTGATGAAGAAATCATCCGCGTTGAAAAAATTGTCAATGAAAAAATCCGGGAGAATATCACGCTTGATGAAAAGCGAAACGTTCCGCTGGCACAGGCCCGGGAAATGGGCGCGACAGCACTATTTGGGGAGAAATATGGCGATTTCGTCAGGGTCATTACGTTTGACCCGCACTTTTCTGTAGAGCTGTGCGGCGGCACTCATGTAAGTGCCACAGGGAGCATAGGCTTATTTAAAATCATTTCGGAAAGTTCGGTGGCGGCTGGTGTGCGCCGAATAGAGGCGGTAACTGCCCGTGGCGCTGAAGAGTATTTCAACAGTCATCTGGCTGTACTGAACCAGTTGAAAGAACTTATGAAGCAACCTGCAGACCCCGTGAAGTTTCTCGAAAAAATGATGGAAGAAAAGCAGCAGCTTTCGCGGGAAATAGAACGATACCAGGCCGAGCGGGCTATGCAGGTAAAAGACACGCTGAAATCGGCCATTGAAAAACGCGATGGCGTAAACCTTATCGTGAGCCAGGTGGCACTGCCCAATGCCGATAGCCTGAAGAAACTTTCCTACGAACTGAAAAATGAAGTTGATAATTTATTGTTAGTTTTGGCTGCCGACGTCAATGGTGCCCCGATGGTATCCGTGATGATTTCGGAAGAGCTGGTGCAGAAGCTCAATCTCCATGCGGGTCACCTGGTGAAGGAATTTGCACGTGAGATCAACGGCGGAGGTGGCGGACAGCCCTTTTTTGCCACTGCCGGTGGGAAAAAGCTGGAGGGTCTGGGTAATGTAGTAGAAGCTGCCAGGAGAAAATTTTCAGAAGAATTGCTTATCAAATAGTTGAGTTACAATAGTAGAGGAATGAGCCACCCGAGGGAAAAATATACCGTAGTTATAGGACTGGAGATACACGCGCAATTGGCTACCAATAGTAAAATATACGCGCCTGATGCCAATACTTTCGGGAGCGATCCCAATACAAACGTGAGTGTCATTACCCTGGCACACCCCGGTACCCTGCCTTTGCTAAATAAAAAGGTGATGGACTATGCCATCAAAATGGGGATAGCCTGTCAATCTGCCATTACGCGGGAGAATATTTTCTGCCGAAAAAATTACTTCTACCCCGACTTGCCCAAGGGCTACCAGCTCACACAAGACCGCACACCCGTGTGTGTAGGTGGTAAAGTGCTGATTCGAACAAAAGAAGGAGGTGAAAGGTATGTGAAACTAAACCGCATCCATGTGGAAGAGGACGCTGGAAAGTCGCTGCACCTCAGCGGGGAGAAAGATACCCTTGTGGACCTGAACCGGGCCGGTGTACCCCTGATCGAAATTGTGTCGGAGCCTGATATGAATAGTTCTGAAGAAGCTGCCGCCATGATGGCCGAGGTGCGCAAGCTGGTGCGCTACCTGGATATCTGTGATGGAAATATGGAAGAGGGCTCGCTGCGCTGCGACGCGAATGTGTCCATTATGCCCCGTGGAACGAAGACTCTGGGCAGGAAAGTAGAGCTAAAGAACATGAACTCCATCAAGCAGATCAAGAATGCCATTGATCATGAGGTAGACAGGCAGGTAGCCATCCTGGAAAAGGGTGAGGAAATCATCTCAGAAACACGCACCTACGACCCCGCTACGGGCAATTCTTCCGGAATGCGCGAAAAGGAAGAGTTAAATGACTACCGGTATTTCCCGGAGCCTGATCTTAGTCCCGTCATTGTAACGGAAGACTGGCTTGATCAACTCAAGCAGCAAATGCCTGTATTGCCAGAGGCGTGGCGGACGAAATTTATAGACGTTTATGGCCTGCCTGAATACGATGCCGGCGTGCTCACGGACAGCCGTGAGATTGCGGAATATTTCGACGAGGTGTGCAGTCATACAAGCAATTACAAGTCGGCATCCAACTGGGTAATGGGCCCGGTAAAGTCGCACCTGAATGACAATAAACTGAGCTTAAAAGAGTTTCCTTTAAAGCCAGGGCAGTTGGCGGAGTTGATCGCGCTGATCGACCAGGGAAAAATAAGCTTTACTTCTGCTTCGCAGCAGTTGTTTCCTGCGTGGCTGCAGCAGCCCGAAAAGAAGGCAATAGAAATAGCGGAGCAACTGAACCTGATACAAGAGAGCGATGAAAATTCGCTG
This sequence comes from uncultured Roseivirgaceae bacterium, assembly GCA_964444895.1. Lineage (GTDB taxonomy): Bacteria > Bacteroidota > Bacteroidia > Cytophagales > Cyclobacteriaceae > CAJXNP01. The sequence goes on along the minus strand of CAYUJK010000033.1, from coordinate 5,219 downwards.
CTTTCTATCGTAGAAGAAGTAATAGCTAACTATCCAGAGAAGGTGAAGGAATATAGAAGTGGAAAAAAAGGCTTGCTGGGAATGTTCATGGGCGAAGTGATGAAAGCTTCGAAGGGTAAGGCTGATCCCAAAGTGACCAACCAGCTGCTAATCAATAAACTGGAATCAATAGAAAAATAATAATGAATATTTTGAAGACAACATTTTTGATGACTTTCGCCGTGCTTTCCTTTGTGCATTTGGCCTGCAACCAAAGCTCTAAAGGAAACGGCTATACTAAAAACGAAGACGGTACGATTACCATAAAAGGGAAAGTAGAGAATCCCCAAAATCAGGAAGTGATACTCGAAAGGATTGAGAACGACCAACTCATCGGTATCGATACATTCATGATGGGAGACGACAACACGTTCGTTTTTCAACTTGACGTAGCTGAGCCAGATTACTACATGCTCAATATAGGCGGCGTACAAAAGCGCATCCTGATCCTGAACAAGAGCGACGTTAGTGTGGTAGCAGGGGGCTCGGGTATGAACGATAAATTTGAAGTAGAGGGCAGCCTGGAAATGGATCAGATAGCCCGCATCGAATCGATCGTAGATAGCATCAACCAGGATATGACCCGCATTAACGGTGAGTATATGGAAGCAAGCCAGGCGGGCGACCAGGCCAAAGTGGAGGCGCTCACAGAGGAATTTCAGACCCTGCAGCGCCGCCAGGAAAAAGTGATAAAAGCGGAGATTGAGAATATGGAACCCAGCCTGGCTGTTATCAATGCCCTGGCTTTCTTAGGGGAGCACAACGTCGACTTTACCGAAGAAGTGTTTGGTAAAATCGAAGCCCTGTATCCGGATTCAAAGCACGTGAAGCAATACCGCGAGCAGCTCGATAATTCCATGAAGCTATCGGTAGGCAAGCCGGCCCCGGACATCATGCTGCCCAACCCCGAAGGAGACACGGTGGCGCTGTCGTCGCTGAGGGGAAAGGTAGTACTGATCGACTTTTGGGCGGCCTGGTGCGGTCCTTGCCGACGTGAAAATCCGAACGTGGTACGCCTGTACAATGAGTATAAAAGTAAAGGCTTTGAAATCTACGGTGTTTCGCTCGATCGCTCACGTGATGCATGGCTGAAGGCCATTAAAGATGATAAACTCACCTGGGTACACGTGTCAGATCTTAAGTACTTCAACTCTGTGGTAGTGCCGCTGTACAACATTGAAGGCATTCCCTATACCGTACTGATAGATAAAGACGGGAAAATAATCGCCAAGAATCTTCGCGGAAAATCGCTTGCCGATAAGCTGAAGGAAGTACTGGGATAATCTTAACCCGCCGGCAAAGGGCTGTTGTCTCTGTTACTTTCCAAACACCAGTTTGTTGGCCCACTGGATTTCATCCTGGCTAATGGTGTGCCCTCTACCGGCATAAACCTTTGTCGTAACTGTGGCATTCATGGAGGCCAGTATTTTTTCAGATTCGCGCACCCTTTCTACCGGAACATGCGGGTCGGGATCGCCCGTTCCAATGAATACGGGTGTGCCTCCGAAGTCACCATTGTAGTTTTCCGTGTAAAGTTTATCGCCGATTAGCCCGCCGGTAAAAGCAACCGCGCCACCCCATTTTTGGGCATTCCGCGTGATGAATTCCAGGGTGAGGCAGGCGCCTTGGGAAAAGCCAGCGAAATAGATGTTTTCTGCGGATATCCCGGCGCTGTTGATGTCTTTCACCAGCTCGCCTACCAGCGCCACGGCTGAACTGAGCCAGGGCTCGTTTTGGGATGGGGCAGCCATAAATGAAAGCGGGTACCAGGTGTGATTGGTGGCTTGGGGAGCCCATATTGCAAAGTCAGGCGTATGCAAGTGCGGGGCCAGCGAAAGGATGTCTTCAGCACTGCTTCCACGCCCGTGCAAAAGGATTAGCACTTTTTGGGCCTCCTCAATTCTTTTCCCGGTTGTTTTAATCTCCTTTTTGTGCATGTTATTTGAACTTTTCGATATTAAGCGTCAAGCCCGGCAGGGCTTTTTCAATTTGCTGCCTGTTGCTTTCATACCAGGCAGGTAGCTTCAGCGTTTCGCCCAGATGGGCTTTGTCCTCGTCCACAGCAAACCCGGGGTCTACAGTGGCCACTTCGAACAACACCCCTCCTGGCTCGCGAAAGTAGATGGAGTGAAAGTACTGCCTGTCGATGACGGTGGTGGGGTTCAGCAGCACACGCGAGATTTTTTCCCTTACTTCCAACTGGCTTTCTTTATCGGGGGTACAGAAAGCGATGTGGTGCACGGTGCCGCTTCCGCTCAGGCCACGGGGTTTTTTTGGGTCGTGGATGATATCGACGTAATTACCAGGGGAGTCCGTAGCGGCAAAGCGGTAGCGGTTTCCGGCCTCAGCTATCAGTTTATGGTCTAGCTGGCCTGTGAGGAGTTCAGCGGTGTCTTCGTACTGGCCTTCCCAAATTTCCACGCCATAAAATCCCCTTACTGCGTGTTCGGCAGGAATGGCCCCGTAGGTGAACCCCGGCCTCGGGTCTTTGTTGTTGAAAACAAGCTCCAACCCCAGCCCGTCCGGGTCACTAAGGGATATGGCTGTTTCGCTTCCGAATCGCTCTACAGGCTGCTCGTGTGCAATGTTGAACTTTTTTAGTCGTTCCAGCCAATAATTTAGGGAAGAGCTTGGCACAGAAAAGCTCGTAACATTGAGCATACCAAGACCCTGCCGACCCCGTGTGAGTCCCTGATAGGGGAAAAAAGTAAGGATGCTGCCCGGTAGTCCCGACTCATCTCCGTAGTAGAGGTGGTACACATTTGGGGCGTCGAAGTTTACCGTTTTTTTAACGAGCCGTGTGCCCAGGATTCCGGCATAGAAATCTACATTTTGTTGGGCATCCGCCGCCAGTGCGGTTACGTGGTGAATTCCGGTTATAAGTTTTTTCATATCAATTGTTTCAGCAAGCAATGTTTGTCTATTCGCGTTTTGGGAAGGTGAATCAATGGCGCCTTCCGTTAGAATTTTTGACAAGAGGTTTTTAGGTCAATTCCGGCTCTGCAATCACTTTTTCATTACCATTAGTAAAGGATTTGACATTTTACATACCGGGCTCTCAGCTCCAGATATCCTGGTATTCGTCTCTGTTTTTTTTAAGCCGGGCATGAACAAACGAGCACATGGGGTCTACCTGTAACTGGTGTTTTCGGGCATAATTTACCATTTCGTTAAAAAGCAAAGATCCTACTCCCTGACCTTTGAGCTTATCTGACACTTCCGTATGGTACACGGTGAGGGTTTGGTCTTCCAGACCTACTTCCATTTCGGCCAGGAGTTCGTTTTTATCGGTGATCACAAACGCTCCATGCCCGCTGTCATTTAAGTGTAACTGTACGTCTCCCATATTTGAAGATAACACATTTTTTAAAAAATGGTTGTAAACTCTTCCATACCGGAAGGATGTGACATAAGAAATGAAGCCTGTAGTCTCTTTTTTTTCTCTTCGAAAAAGCGTTTTCCGGCTGAAGCGTTGGTTTTTTTTCGGCGTCCGTTTTTACAATTAATGACTTTCTTCAAAAGCTCTGCCTTGCCTTTATTGACGACTTGTGTATTCCTTGCCGAACGTTTCCATAGCATCAACGACCATTTTTACTTTGGCAAAGTTTGTTCTGGGGTTAATCGTACACATTCGCAGGCTTACGAGCCCTTTGATGAGGGTGGTGGCTACCATCGCTTTTTGGGATTTGATGATGGCATTGGAGATGTG
>CAYUJK010000033.1:0-1371 GCA_964444895.1 uncultured Roseivirgaceae bacterium | reverse complement strand
AAGTTGATTTCGTCCGCGTTGCCTTTTACATCGCGGAGGTATTCGGGCTTCTCGGAGAATGTGCCATAGAGATGCTCATGGTTTTTCACCAGTATGCACCCGATTTCGTAGGGCTGAAAGAGCCATTTGTGTGGGTCTATGGTGATGGAGTCGGCGAGTTCGAGGCCTTTCAGCACTTTTTTTCCTTTCTCGCAGATAATTGCGGCGCCTCCGTAGGCTGCGTCTACGTGCATCCACATATCGTAGTCGTGGCAAATGGCAGCTATGTCCCGCAGTGGGTCTACCGCTCCTGTGTTAGTAGTGCCGGCGGTGGCTAACACACAGAAAGGCCTTTTTCCGGCATTTCTGTCCTCGTCCAGTTGGCGTTTCAGCGCTGTGGTATCCATGCGGAAAAATTTATCTACCGGAACCGTTTTGATATTTTTTGCCTTGAATCCAATGATCTTAGCAGCGCGAAAGTTTGAAGAATGGCTTTGGCCGGAGAGATACAAAGTAGCGTTGTCAAAGTCTTCGCCACATTTCATTTTCCGGGCGGTGGTGAGGCCCGTGAGGTTGGCAGTGGAGCCACCACTGGTGAAGATGCCACCTCCTTCTTTCACTGGAAATCCCACCAGCTCCAGGAGCCAGTTAATGGTCACAATTTCTACCTCGGCCCCTCCCGGAGAAGATATCCATCCTCCTGTAAAAATGTTGTAAGCCGTGGCGATGCTGTCAGTCATGGCGCTGATAAAGTTGCTGGCGCTGGGCACAAAGGCGTAGAAATTAGGGTGCGTGAGTAAATCGGTAAAAGGCAGCACATTCTCTTTCACAAACTGGAGTACATGGGCGGGTTCGTCCCCGTGGCGGGGTATGCCTTCCATAAGGCGTGCATCCATTTCCTTTCGGGTGGCGCGCGAAACGGGACTTAGCTGGTCCAGGTTGTCGAAATGGTCAACGATAAGGTCAACTACCTGATACCCGAATTTCCGCATTTCTTCTTTTGAAAAGGTGAGCTGGGGATTGGGAGGAACATTCGCTTTCTTCATGTCGCGTTGGATTGGAGGTGTGGATCAATATATCAAAAAGTTGAAGAAAGTGGTAATGACCAGGTAGGAAATAGGCGCCGACAGCAGCCAGATTGGGGGCTTATCTGTTAGTCTTTATGCTTTTCCCTTTTTTGAGATCAAAATATAGAAAGCGTCTTTATACACCAGATAAGTGAACATAGCCAGCAAAATGGCCATGATTTTATCGAGAAAGGAAAAAACGTAGACAAACCGGAACGAAGCAGGCGTGAGCACGTAGAAGCTTAATTCAACAGCAACCGAAATAAACAGGAATAATCCCGAAATACGGTGGCGGTATTATGGGGCTTTTGTAGCCCATTCGGGG
>CAYUJK010000032.1:14105-16590 GCA_964444895.1 uncultured Roseivirgaceae bacterium | reverse complement strand
ATGCGCGGGGAAAGCAATCCGAACAGTGGGGAAGGCGAGTTCCAGGTATATGGGCTATACCCCAACCCCGTGGGTAACAACAAAGTAATGCTGGATTTTCAGTTGCCGGGCGACGACAGTATCTCAATAGAAATAGTGGATCTGAGAGGAACGACCCTTAAGCAGTTCAGCCGGTTTGAGAGGGCGGGTCGCCATACGGTGGAGCTCGATGTTTCCGGATTAGCCAAAGGGGCATACCTCTATAAGCTTAGTTACCGCGGCAGGACCAACGTCTCCATGATGATGGTGAATTAGGGGTAAAGATTCCGGAAGTTCGAGCCGGTAAAATGAAATGTGCATGCTTGGAGAGAAGGCAGGGAGGCTGGCTATCTTTTAGCCACTTCCTGCCCTGTTCTTTCTTGCAGTTTCGAATCTTTGCCGTGCAACACCGCATAGTAGTATTGGAATGCCTGAGGAGGGATGTCCTCCCTGCCTGTTATGTTCAGAAAATTGCTGTGTCGCGACTTCACTAAAGGGTTGAAGTCCACGTATGTTGCATTTTCAGCCAGGGGATTTCCGGGCCGGGCGCCCAACATTTTTTTAAAGGTAAGAATCATGGCGCCGTTGAGCTGCTTGTCTTGCTTGTTGTAGTTGATAAAAATTCTTTCGGCAAATTCAATTTTTTCCACCCACTCCTTGTGGCCTTCTTGCGGTACGCATGCCGCGTTGATCACCAGGTTATCAAACAAGCCAGGCTCCGCTATCCCTACTTCGTCTTGCATCATCATTTCTTTGAGCATCAGGTTGCCCATGCTGTGGTGCATGAGCGTAAAGGCTTTACTTTTTACTCCGTCAGAAAACTCTTTTTTCATGTCTGCCACATCATGCAGAAAGGTTTGAAATGAGACCCATGAACTTTCAGCATGAGAATAAGCGAATTTGAAATTTCCGAAAATGGAAATTTCCGGATGTATGCTGGGGTAGTCGAAAAGGATCACATTCAGATTGTATTGCCTGTTCATGGCAGCACCTCGCTGGAGGTTCAGTGGAAAAGTTTTTCCCATTCCCTCCACGTACACGATAAAGTCTCTGTGGGGGAGTTGGTCTACTGCGGCGTGCAGACTTCGCTTGGGCTGTGCCAGCCACCTGCCTTCAGAAAAAGTAACGAGAAAATAGCGTACAGCACCCATGCTATCCAACTCGCTTTCCAGGAATTCAGGCGTAGCCGGATTATGTTGCCTGTTAGATGCCACCACAAAAAGGGTGTCGGAGTATTGATGCGAGTGGATCGAATCGGCCAGTGAAACATTGCTCCAATCGTTGTAGATGGTGTACTTGCGGGGGAAGGACAGTCCCAATAATCCCGAACCCAGGAAGAAAATCACCGAGAGGTAAAGTATTTTTTTCATACTCCCTAAACAGGAAATAGAAAAAATTGTTTTGCTAATGCATTCAAAAAGGCAAACCCTCTTCCCAGTCATCATTGTCACGCTCTTCCCGCTCGTTGTCCTCTTTCTCAAATTCGAGACAGGTGCAATATTCCTGGGGAAACGGGCATTCCTGTGGGTAATAGTTGCAAAATTCCAAATGTGTTTCCCCGGCGCCCACGTAGGTTTGCTCGCTGTCCCAGTGGTCATGCAATATCCGGTATTTCAGGTAGATGGGCAGTCCCTCAGGAAAATCCGGCACAAAATGATAAGCTGCGAGCAGGTCCGTCATTTCATTGTACAAGACTTCTAGTTTAGCATCAGGAATCCTTTCCACAGGCGGGAACTGTACTTTGTCTATCCCAACTATTTCCGAGAGCTTTTTCTGAGAGCCATAGACGAATCGTTCTACATGCGCAATGTCTTCTATTTCGGCAGGGTTGTTCATATCAACCGAATCCCACGGCTGGCCCGGCTCCGGGACGTTTCGGGCAGCCTCTCTCATGTCTTCTATCAATTGTTGTATGTATCTTTCCATTGGCAGTTAGTTGGTTCGTTGGAAAGTGTATAGGTTGGTTCGTGAAGACACGAACCAAGGCGACCATTTTCGTACTCTTTCACACCCCGCCCTTCTTTGCAATATAGTCATCCACCAACTTTTCCACAATCTCCAAAGGCAGCAGTCCATTGGTGAGGATCACATCATGGAAGTCGCGGATGTCGTATTGCTCGCCGAGTGCCTTTTCAGCTTTCTCTCTTAGCTCCAGTATTTTCAGCATTCCTACTTTGTAGGTAGTGGCCTGGCCGGGCATTACGGTATGGCGGTCTACCATCGACTCGCACGTGAGCCGGCTGGAGGAAGTGTTGTCAAGATAGTATTGCACGGCTTTTTCCCGGTCCCATTTTTGGTGGTGGATACCGGCGTCGACTACTAAACGACAGGCGCGAAACAGCTCCAGGTTGAGGCGGCCAAAGTCGGCATAAGGGTTTTCGTACATGCCCATTTCCTTGGCCAGGTATTCGCAGTAGAGCCCCCATCCCTCAGAATGGGCGGTGTTGCGCTGGTGCTTCATGAAATC
>CAYUJK010000032.1:6816-14005 GCA_964444895.1 uncultured Roseivirgaceae bacterium | reverse complement strand
ACGAGCGCATTGATGGAATCGAGAATCATGGCTTTATTTTCCTCATTAGTAGCCAGGTAAAACTGGTCGCTGTCGCGCATAAACCGGAGAAAATCTTGCAGTGAGCCTTCAAAACCCACCTTTTCCATGATCAACAGCACTTCTGTATGGATGCGTTCCACCTCCGAAAGCCCGAGTTGATACACCTCCTCGGGGCTAATCGCTACGGTGTTTTCCCGGCTTAAAATATACTGGTAGTAGGCATCGCCCTCGGGGAACTTCCAGGCGCCCTGGTCAGGAGTAGCGCGTGTTTCCTGCGCTTTCAGGAAATTGATGAGACTTGCATAAGCGGGCTGAAAGTGTTGGAGAAGTGCTCGTTCGAGGTCATTCAGTAGCTCTTTCGATTCTTCTTCGGCAAGGTTTAATTTTTCAATTTTCGCGTTGAAATCCTGGTAGAGCAGGTGGTCTTTGGCGCTGCTTTCTGTAATGCCTGAGAGCAGGTTTTCGCACACGTTTACTACGAGCGGGTTCAGGTGTTTCGGCAGCACAATGCCCAGCTCTTCACGCTTTTCCAGGTTTTTGATCAATTGCTCAAAAAGCGGCTGCACGCCTTCCACGCGGCTTATGTAGTCGCGGGCGTCCTTCGCGCTATCGATGCGGTGGGAGTTGGTAAGGGTAGTGATCACGGTGGATTGCCATCCGAACATCTGGTTTACCGGATAGCTGTACTGCCGGTACTTAATATCTTCTTCTACATCGCGGTTCATCATCTTAAAATTATCATACGCCAGGCGGGCCATGTTGTCCAACTCTTCGTAATCCACCGAATCTTTAAGCTTTTGATAATATTTTTCGCGAAGCCGAATGACGTTGATTTGTGCTTCATCGCTCAGGTCGTTCCACTTGTCATAATCTTTCTTGATGCCCAGTTGTGTTTGGAACAGCGGCATCATGTCTACCATTTCGTCGAAGTAGGCCTTGTAGATTTCATTGGCTTTTTCGGTATCGCTCTTTGTGCTTTTTTTGCTGTTGGTGCAGGCGAGGAGAGTAGCGGCGAGAGTTAGGAAGAATAGTGCTTTTTTCATGACAAATGATGATTTTGAGAAAACGGAATACTCCTTGTAAATTTCAAACAATTATTGAATAATCAAAAGGGTATCTGGGGGAGGTGTTAAATGCGGGTTGATGCAAACGGAAAAGGCGGAAATAAAAAAGCCGGAATCCCATCGTTTTCCGGCTTTTTCAATCAATTTTTCTCACTTTGGTGTTTTGGGAAATGTGTATCAGGATTGTATCAACTTTTATCTAAATTTTCCAGATACTCCTCGATTTCATCAATGAGACGGCAAAAGCCAATTTTTCTGACAATATCTCTAAAATGTAATTCCGCCTGTTGTGTGTAGTGAATGAAAGAGTCAGTTAAAAGGCCCATTTCCCGTCCTATATCTGAATCTTTTAAAATCCACTTTCCGGGAAAATGATCCGACCTATTTTTAGAAGTAATTTGGATAATCAAACGTTCTTGGGGCCCTTCGACTCTTAGGATCAAACCAGGCCGAACTTTGGATTCGATGATTCCGTCTTCATTGGTCCAAGGAAAATGTACCAATACGACATCACCCCTATCATAAACCGCCATATTGACTTAGCAATATATTTTTTTGTAAATATCGAGTTCGTCATCATTCCAATCTTCAAAATTGGAAAGCTTTTTTCTGAGTTCATCAGTATGTTCTTTAGACAAGGGTTTTGTCAGGTCGGGGTAAGCCGTTCTTTTTAGGGTTTGTTCAGTATTTTCTACTAAGTTTATTACCTGCGATAATCGATTGAAAAATGGTTTGAATAGAAATAAGACATCTCCTTTAATGCCCATTTTTCTGAGTTTATGTAATCTATCCCTTGTGCTTTCAAAATTTAAGTGAAGCTGAATGATTTCCTCTCTACTCATTAAATTCACTTCGTTATATATCTCTTTGATACCTTTCTCAAGGATATGCATCACCCTGAGAGTCAATAAAAATAGAATTACTGAAAAAATAGTAATGATAGGTATTATCAACACAACACCAATTATACCTAACAAAAAACGAGCAAAACGAATTAGATTATCTGTCTTTCGGGAAAGGTATGAAAGTGCCTTTAGATTATAGGAATTGTCAAATTCATTGCCGATAACAACGCTAATGCTCATAATCATCATATACAGATTGGCTCACTTAAAACGGTGTAAATTGTAAAAAAGTTTTCAAATTTTCAATCAGTCATCGGGTGAATTGATCTGTCTTGATAAAAACCTATAAACCAAAAAAGCCGGAATCCCATCGTTTTCCGGCTTTTTCAATCAATTTTTCTCACTTTGGTGCGCACGAGAAGAGTCGAACTTCCACGGGCTTGCGCCCACTACCCCCTCAAAGTAGCGTGTCTACCAATTCCACCACGTGCGCTTTTAAAAAGGTCTGCAATATTAAAATATTTTGCCTACATATAGAATGTATTGCGGTCGATTTTTTTGCCCTATCTCTCTGGCAGATTATTCGTCCAGCTTGCCCGTATTCTATTCCATGTATTTTTTAGGCCTAAATTGACTTTTCTTTCCCCGCCATACCCATACTTTTGCATGTTCCGAATCTGTTTTCAGGACTTTTAATGCTTAACTTTAATTGTGTTTAAACCTTTTGCACCATGATTTTACGGATAACCCTTTTTATTTTTTTGTGTTTTGCGCTCGCCTTTGATGCCGTTTCGCAGCAGATCGATCTGGATGAAGGACTCATTTCCTACTTTCCCTTTACTACGGATGCGGCCGACAAAGCTGGTAAAAATGAAGGATCTGTCTACAATGCCGTCCTGGAGCAGGGCGTGCGCTGCGGCGATAATGCATATTATTTCAATGGCGGAGATGCCTACATTGACTGCGGAAACGATCGATCGCTAAACCAGCACTTCTCTTCACTGACGATTTCTACCTGGATACGACCCAGCGCCATCATCAATAATGAACTGGGCACAATAGTGGCCAAATGGGGTTTTCACGAAAACCGGGACCAATTCGGGATATGGATCAATCCTACCTATAAGATCGTCGCCGCGTTTAGCGCGCCGGGTACTATGGAAGAGGGCGTGTTCAGTTCATCGAGCCTGGAGCCCGATAAGTGGTTTCACATAGTGGCCACCTGGTCGAGAAGCGGCGAGATTAAAATATTTGTCAACGGTAAGCTGGACAAAATAGGAAGGCAGGCAGGAAGAGGTATTAATACCCGGTCAGATTTGTCGCTGAAGATAGGTCGGCAGGTGGTACGCAAAAACAGACCCTACAAGGGATATATAGATGAGATGAGGTTGTATGCGCGAGCGCTAAGCGATGACGAGGTGAATGCGCTCTATAACCTCGGGAGGGCCGAGTGCGAAAAGATTATCGTGCGAGGTACCGTCTACAACAAAAAAGATAGAATTCCCACTGAAGCAAGCATAAAGGTGGAAAATATGGAGTCGGGCACCATCATTATCAACACCCGTACTAACAGCGACGCTACCTATGAAATTAATCTTCCCAAAGGGGGGAAGTATGCCTTTTATGCCCAGAAGGAAGATTTTTTATCGGAAAACCGAAATATTGACACTGAAAAATACCAGATCAACTCCACCGTAAACGCAGACTTATTCCTGGTGCCGGTGTTGAAAGGGGAGTCACTGATCCTGAACAACATCTTTTTCGAATTCAACAAAGCCGATCTGCAAAAGGAATCGTTTGCCGAATTGAACCGGGTACTGCCTTTTTTCAAGCAGTACCCTACGCTAAAAATCGAAATAGCCGGCCATACCGATTGGATTGGCTCAGACGAGTACAACCAGAAGCTGTCAGAATCGCGGGCGCAGTCGGTTCGTAGCTACCTGCTTTCCAAAGGAGTGCCCGAAGCCAACATCACCGCCAAGGGATACGGGAAGGCCGAGCCCATTGCGACAAACGAGACCGAAGAAGGAAGGCAGGAAAACAGGAGGGTGGAATTCAGGATAGTGGACAAGTAGGGGAGGGCGTACGACAAGACAAAACGGCCCAAAAAATAAAATCTCCATTGGAAACTCTTTCCAATGGAGATTTTTTTATTATCAATGACAATCTTCTACGCCGCTTCTTTTACGGCATTGAGTCTTACTTCTTTTTGTTTCACCAGGCTTATGACGCCGATTTTATCAAGTATTTTAATGACCACGTAAGTAGGGTCAAGTTCGTGCCATCGGATGCCACCAAAGTTAGCTCTTGAGCCATGCTTGTGGTGGTTGTTGTGGTAGCTTTCTCCCATCATCAGGAAGTCAAAAGGAAGGAAATTCCGCGAAGTGTCGCCCACTTCGAAGTTGCGGTATCCATACTTGTGCGCAAACCAGTTGATGATGGCTCCGTGTACAGGCGAAAGCATGAATTGAATGGGCAGCAACAACCACAGCCACCAAACTGTAGCGAAGTTGATGTACACCAGCGTGTATACACCTATCCACAACAACCGCGATGCCCACGACCGCGCGAATTTGTCAAACGCTTCCCATTGCGGGATGTTCTTGGTAAAGCGCGGATCAACGGTAATGCGCTTCATATTGATGTCGGAATAAATCGTTTTCGTTTTCCACATCATTTTGAAAAGGCTTTCGTCGTACTTGGGAGAGTGCGGATCGTTAGGCGTATCGGCATACGCATGGTGCATACGGTGCATAATTCCGTAGCCATAGGCACTCAGGTAGTTAGACCCCTGGAATAACCACGTCAAAACAAAGAAAACTTTTTCGGTAAACTTGCTCATGGTAAACGCGCCGTGGGCAGCGTACCTATGGAGAAAGAACGTCTGAAAGAATAGCGCCATATACCAGTGCGCTACGAAGAACAATAAAATGATAGTCATAATTAATTAAACATAAAGTGTATTGGTGTACTTATTCTTCTTAAGACAGGTGGGTTTGGCATTTGTGACAAAAAATATAATTTTTTTTTTAAAGATCGGGATACGGGATTTTTTTATCAGCCTGCGGTAGAAAATTTAGCACTGATATCGTGCTTTAAATCGGCAATAAAATCCGAGAGATGTCCCAGTGAGCAGGCTTTTTGGAAATTGCTAACAAAGTTGGGCTGGATGTCAATAAAGTCGCTTTTCAACTTTTGCGTTTCGGAATTGATTTTTTCTTTTGCCCGGCAAAATAGCTGCCGACAATTTTCCTTTTTCTTGTCAAAGATTTCCTGCAAGTGCTCGTATTCGAGATCAAAAACTTCCCGGAGGATGTAGATGGCTTTCTCCAGCGGTTCCAGTTTTTTGTGAAGGAGAGAAATGGCGACGGCCAATTCGCTTTCCATATCGAGGCCATGTGGTTCAGTAGTCTTGTCGATAAGCCGGTGTTCTACCACTGCATCAAGACCCTCCGTTTTTTTCCTCTTCGACGACACCAGGTAATTGATGCAATTGTTCGAAACGGCCTTTACAAGGTAGGCCTTTGTATCTTTAATCGTTTGGTGGTCTACGGTAAGCCACTTCACAAACGTATCCTGCACAATATCTTTGGCATCCTCCAGAGACCCCACCATTTTATAGGCAATGGAGTGCAAAAGAGGCTGGTAGAGGACTATGGTTTGCGCTGTTGTGTTCAATTTTAAAGGTGCGTAAGCAGTAAATTTAAATCTTTTTTTTGGGATGAATAAAAATTTAATTGATTGTTTTTTTTATTCGGATACGAGATGGCGGTAAGTTTCTGGCAACGCGTTCACTATATCGCCCGCCATCATGCTTATTTCGTGTGTCTGCGCCACACAAAGATCGCCTGCCAGGCCGTGTATGTAAACTCCGGCCAGCGCGGCATTTTCAGGAGAAATGCCCTGGGCCAGCAGCCCCGTAATGATCCCTGTAAGCACATCTCCCGAACCCGCCGTAGCCATCCCGGGATTTCCTGTTGTGTTGAAATACACCGTCCCATCCGGTAGGCTCACCGAAGTGTAGGCACCTTTGAGCACTACAATTACCCGATATTCTGTGGACCACTTTCTCTGCATTTCCAGTCTTTCGAAATCGTTTTTCCAGGCGCCCGCCAGTCGTCTGAATTCGCCAGGGTGCGGTGTGATAACTGTGTGTGCCGGCAATTTGTTTTTAAGATCGGGATATTCTGATACAATATTTAGAGCATCTGCATCTATCACCAGTGGAACGGTGGCATGTTGCAGCAGCATTTCCAGCACTTCCACCGTGTGGGGATGCCGGTCTAAGCCGGGCCCAATTCCTATTGCCGAATACGGCGTGAGGTCAGGCAGTGAATGAACGAACCTTTCTGAGGTGTCAGCCGACACCATGGCTTCCGGCAAGGCGGTCTGCACGATAGCATAGCCACACTGCGGTACATGGGCAGTGAGCAAACCGGCGCCGCTGCGGAGACAGGCTTTTGAGGCCAGCAGGGCGGCACCCATTTTTCCGTAACTGCCAGCGATCAGGAGAGCATGACCAAATTGATTTTTAAAAGCATGTTTTGAACGTTTTGTGAAGACGCCTGCCAGATCATTTTTTTCCAGGGTGAAATATTTTGTCTTCTCTGCTTCAAGGAAATCATGGTGAAGCCCGATATCCGCTACATGAAACTCTTCTATGTGCTGGCCGTTTTCAGGGAGAAAAAATGCCAGCTTGGGAAGCTGGAAGCTTACTACGTGGTTGGCCTGCACCACAGCGGAATTGTGAGAAGAACTCTTGTCGGCAAACATGCCTGAGGGTATGTCCACAGAAACGGTTTCGGCGTCGGTTTCATTGATCTTTTTGATTACCTGGGCGTGTATTCCCGTGATTTTGCGGGAGAGGCCAGAACCGAATATTGCATCAATAACAATTTCATCTCCCGCCAGGTCAAAGTCCAGGTCGTCTTTCGATTCGATGGAGTGTATTTCATGTACCTGGTTTAGCTTGAGGTAGTTGATCTTAAAGTCAGTCGATTGTTTTGCCGATGGCTTTACCACGTAGATATCTACTTTCCAGTCGTGGAGCAGCAGCATCCTGCTGATGGCCAGGCCGTCGCCCCCGTTATTTCCTGTGCCACAGAATACGATGGCTTTTCCCCGCTTGGGGTACTGATGGAGAAACCATTCGACAAACCGGGCCGATGCCCTTTCCATAAGTTGAATGGATTCAATAGGCTCATGACGGATGGTGTACTGATCAGCTTTTCGTATTTGTGTAGCGGATAAGATTTTCAT
>CAYUJK010000032.1:3666-6716 GCA_964444895.1 uncultured Roseivirgaceae bacterium | reverse complement strand
GCGTCTTCGGCATAAAATTCCACATCTTCCACAAACTTCTTGGCGTGCTTTACTGCGGCTACGCCCTGCTCGAGTATTTTATCGTGTGTAGATCGCAACTTGGTCAGAATGTGGAGGTCAGATACACCAATGCCGGTATGGATCCTTTTTCGCCGCGCGTATTTCAGCGCATCGGCGGCTACTTCTATGTCTTTTTCTTTGGCTCGCGTGAGGCCACAAATTACAGGTTCTTTTACGGCCTTCGATATTTCGATGACAGAGTTGAAGTCTCCCGGGCTGCTGATGGGAAAGCCAGCTTCGATAATATCAACGCCCAAGGCCTCCAGCGCTTTGGCAATCTCGATTTTTTCTTCAGTATTCAGTTGGCAACCAGGCACTTGCTCGCCGTCGCGCAAGGTAGTGTCAAAAATATGTACTTTCTCCATCCCTGTGTTTTTATAAATTTTGTGTAAAAAAAAAGCCAGTCCTCAAAGTTGGGAATGGCTGTTTACATATTTTGTTACCCAACTTAGCCCTTTTCGTTTTGTAGTATCAATATACAATACTGAAATGGTGTTGCTAAGTGGAATAAACTCATTTCTTGACGTATCCGATAAAATAGTGTAACAAAAATTCTTAATTAAAATTTCTCAAACAAGTGTTTGTTGAAAAATTTACTTAGCCGTTCCTCATCTCAGTTTGGATAGATATACTTTCCTCCAAAGACGATCAAATCTGTGTTTTTTTCTTTTACCAGGTAGTAGAATGGACGGTTGATGGCCAGCACATCGCCCTCGAACTGCAACTCTTCGAAGGGGATGGGGGTAGCGTTCAGCTTTTTACCTTCAATGTGGAGGACTGATTTGTGAATGGAAGCAAGTTGCGGTTGAATATCCCGGTGGCCGAAGGCAGAGGACAGTGCTTCGTACAAATATTCTTCGGCTTCAAATTCTTTCAATTTTCTATTCAATGACAGTTCGGTGGAAGTCCTGATGTCCGGAATCAGCACATTGGCAATCGCCAGGTTGGGTGTTGACGTGGTGCTGCTCAGGTTTGCCTCATCTATGTTGTCGTAGGGCATCATCACTTTGAGCAGATAGTTCGAATTTCCTATGGGTATCTCCAGGTGGAGCGCGCCTTCTTTCTGCGAGACATTCACCGGTATTTCCTGATAGAAATTCATTGTGATCTTTTGCTCGTTGCCGCCTACACCTGAAAAGGGATAGGTGATCTGCAAAGTAGAAAGCCCATCAAACATCCTCCCGCGAAAAGAGCTGTAGTTGATGATCCTGAAGTTGGAGTTGGAATCAAATGTTTGCAGTGAAATAGACTCGTTTTGTGTTTTTCCTACCAGCCACTTGTCTATCTGTTTTTTATCGATCGATTTCTCTTCGCGGAATTCCATAATGTCGGTTTCGAAATAGGCCAGCACCTTGTTGTAAAAGTTGGCATTGGAACTCAGGTCGTAGTTAGACCAGACTGACGTGGCAAAGCTAATTTTCACAGAAGGGTCAACCAGGGGAAGCAGGGTGCGCACCTCGTAAAACGCCTTGTTCACTTCCATGTCGGTGAATTTGGGCAGGTGCATCTTTTCCCTGAAGGCTTCGTAGCTTTCTTCGGAGCCGGCATTGCCAATGATGCCCAGCGTCATTGAAGCGCCAATGGGAGAAATCAGAAAGTTTTCGGAATTTTCGCCCCGTGTTTCTTCCAGCAGGTTCATGGCAAACTCATTCGAAGACTGGATCAGGAATTTTTCCTCAGGAGTGAGTGTGCGCACCTCTGAAAGATCGCCTTTATTGAATTGTTCATCATCACAACTGAACAATAAAAATACCATGGCTACTCCTGCCATTAGCCTCAAAACATTCCCTGCAAAGCCGTTCGTCATCATAAATTCCTGAAAAATTAGCAACCCTCAATTTCCTAAAGACTAACAACAAAAGCAAATGTTTGTCGGGGTATTCTTACTTCGTCACATTTTCTGAGTAATCGTGGTAAAAGATGTAGGCAGAAGTTCGACGCAAATGGGTTTGGTCACAACAAAAAAGCGCCTGCCCGGACGTATTCCTGGCAGGCGCTTGAATCGGAAATAATTATATGAACATTTACATAGGATTCACTACTTTCCCCGCGAAGAGTACGGCGCCAGAGTGTTTCTCACGGATGAGGAACACAAAGGGCTTATCCACGCGGATAACAGGAGGTGTTGATTCGCCTGCCGAGTAACGTACGACTTCAACAATAGTGGCTGCAGCCGCCTCAGCGCCCTCCTCGTTCACTTCCAGGAAGGATTGGTGTAGCACCCGGCTAATGAACAGGGGGAGTTGTGTCTCGAAGAGGCGGGGGAATTGGGCCTGTCTTGTAAAGGCTATGCCCATTCCCATGTCTGACAATACTTCTTTTAGCTCCTCTTTAAATTGGATTTTGAGTTTCGGCAGATAGAGCTCGGCGGTAAAGCTGCTTGTATCCGCTACCAGCTGCTGCACGAACTCCTCGTTCAGCGATTCAGTGAAGGTATTGATATCCGTGGAAGCATTATCGGGCATCAGTACCGTGAAGTTGAACTGGCCGTTTCCGTAGGGAATTTCGATGTATTGGACGCCTTCTCTATAACTATGGTTCAGCTTTACACCTTTGGAATGCATCGTCGGAACTTTTGTTGTGGAGCCGTCTGCCAGGTGGAAATCCCGGTCTTTGGTGTCGTTTTTATCAAACTGGTATTGCCAGTCAGCTTTGAAGTAGATGGCGTTGATCAGGTACATCACGGCATCGCCTGGAATCTGATCGAGCATCTCCCGGATTTTCCCGTGTGTTTTATCCTCTATCCAGCCGTTGATTTGGTCTTTGGCAGTGGGGTCGTCAAAGTTGGCAGCGTGTACTTCGGCGTCGTAATATTCAAGAAGTAGATTTTTGAAATTGCTGTTGACGGTGAGGTTCTGCCGGTACCAGTTGGAGTTGGCCACTTCAAGTGCGACTTTCTTGTCCAGTGAAAGCAGGAAGGCGGCTAAATCTTTGTAAGCTTTGTTGATCTCGTCATTGCTCAAATGGGTCAAGCCCAATGCCTCTTTCAT
>CAYUJK010000032.1:0-3566 GCA_964444895.1 uncultured Roseivirgaceae bacterium | reverse complement strand
AATACGGCGACTACCGAAACAGCTATGCCCAGCAATATGAAGATGTATCTCGGATAATTTTTCATAGTAAGGCTTTTGAAATTTTAAACATCAATTCATTTTTGCAATTGCAGTCTCCGGTTTGACACACATTTTGGAGCGTAAGTTGGAACGATGAAAAAATTCCTGAAGAGGCTTTATTCTGTTTATGCCATTTTGGTCTTTGCGCTGTTGTTTGTGCTGCTGCTACCTTTTTTCCTTTTCTTTATTTTGTGGAATGACAAACATCCTGCCCTGTACTTTCTGAACCGGCTATGGGCCCGGTGGTTTTTTTTCCTCATTTTCATTCCCGTAGAACTGATCTACGAAGAGCCCCTGGACAAACGGAAGCAATATATTTTTTGTGCCAATCATTTTTCTTTTCTCGATATTCCTACCATGGGGTATCTGAAGCAGTACGGCGTATTTGTAGGAAAAAGTTCCCTGGCAAAGGTTCCTGTATTTGGTTTTATGTTTAGAAGGATCCACATTACCGTTGACAGGGACAAGCTGAAAAGCCGGTATGAAGCCTTGAAAAAGTCCCTTGAGGTAATTGGAAAAGGGAGGAGCCTATTTATTTTTCCCGAAGGAGGCATTATTTCTAAACGTGTTCCGGAGATGGCCCCCTTCAAAGATGGGGCCTTTCGGGCTGCTATCGACAAACAAATTCCGGTAGTGCCTGTCACAATTCCCTATAATTGGATAATTTTACCCGACGATGGAAAAATGCGGCTGAGTCCCGGGCGATTGAAAATCATTGTTCATAAGCCTATCCCTACTGCTGATCTTTCTGAGAAAGATGTAGGCGAACTGAGGAGCCAGACTTACGCAATAATAGACAGTGAACTCAAAAAACATTTTGAATAAAAATATAAACAGCCACACGGGCGCCAAGACACAAAGAACAACTTTGTGCCTTAGTGGCATAAAACCAGCGAGATGAAAGTAGATAAAAGTACGCTTCTGAAACTGGCCCACCTGGCCCGCCTTGAAATTAAAGAGGAAGACGAGCAGAAAATGACCAAAGACCTCAATGAGATACTTACCTGGGTGGAGCAGTTGAACGAGGTAGACACTGACGGCGTGGAGCCACTCACCCACATGTCGCATGAAGTGAACGTGTTTCGCGAAGACGTGGCAAGGGAGCACCTCGATCATGAAAAGGCACTCGAAAGTGCACCTAAGAAAGACAAAGACTTTTTCAGGGTGCCCAAGTTTCTGAACTAAAAAATTATTGATGTTAGAAAGACTGAGGTCCCGGATAGCCTGGCCCCAGGGCGAAAAAGGTATCTTAATCGTGCTGTGGACGTTGTTTGCAGCGACGGGATTGTACCTGGTAGCCGCCTATTTTTCCGGGGGCTCTTTTGTTATTGACTGGGTAGAGGAGTCGGTTTCGCAGCCTTTAAGGGTGCTCTACGACAAGTTTGCTGCCGGGCTCTACGAGTTTTCTATTTTTGCTGACAACTATACCATTGTTAAAACGTTCCGCTCGGGCGATATTAAAATCAACACCACTGCGGCCCATGTTTTTCTGCTGGTTTTTGTGCTGGCCCTATTGTTTTTATTGGCCCTGGCTACCACCTTATCGCGGTTTTACTTCCTTTTGTTTTGTGGATTTTTTGTTTTGATCCTCGTTACGTTCAAGCTGGAGAACGTGCTGCTCTTTGGCTGGTATAACAAGGAGACGTATTTCCTCACGCTATTTGCATTTTTGCTCCCCGCGTATTATTTCCACGCCTTTCGGCAGCATACGGCCCTGCTTATTCGCTTCCTCGCTTTTGTGGGTGTGGCGGCGGTATTCGCAGCGCTTATTGCCTTTTTCTCGGAAGTGGAGCAGCCTTTCTTTTACATCATATCGTACGGACTGGTGTCGCCACTGATCCTTTCCATTATTTTTATCTTGCTGATCGGCATTGAGATCGTCAAGGGCTTCCTGACCATTGTTACCCGCCATCCTTCGGAAAACGGAAAGAACAATTTCCTCCACTTTACCATACTGAGTGTGGTGTACATGGGCGTATTGGCCATGATCTTTTTGTACAATGAAAATTACATCGATTGGCGGATTATCTTTATTGATGCCGTGTGGATATTGCTGGCAGCCAGTGTTCTGGGTTTTTGGGGCTTCCGCGACAGGGAGGAAACGTACTCGCACATATTCCGGTTCCAATCTACCGGTGCTTACATCTATCTCAGCCTTGGCATTATTTGCTTCGCGTCGCTGGCGTATTTTTTTGCTTCGGGAAATGACCCTCTTGTGGAAGTGTTGGAAGATACGGTCGTTTTTAGCCAACTGGCCTACAGCATTGTGTTTTTTACGTATGTAGTGGCCAATTTCTTTCCGGCCATGATGGAAGGGCTTGCCGTGCACAAGATAGTGTACAAGCCGAAGAATATGCCCTTTTTTACGGCAAACTTAGCGGCGCTGATCGGTGTGATCGCTTTTTTTCTGCTTTCCAAAATGGCGGCTTATTACCAGAGCTACAGCGGGTACTACATCAGCATTGCTAACCTCCATGCCCTGGAAGGTGACGATTTTGTAGCGAGCGAGTACTACGAACTTTCGAACATCTATGGCAAGGAAACCCACTACGGAAACCTGGCCCTGGCAAAAATGGCGGAAAAGAACGGCGAGTCGGCGAAGAAGGAAAATTACCTGGCAAAGTCCATCAACCGCAACCCCACAGAGTTTGCTTTTGCCGACCTGGCGCGGCACTATGAAAGACGAGCGGACTATTTTGACGCTCTCTTTGTACTTTCCAGAGGGCTGGAATATTTTCCGTCCAGTGGGCCGCTGGCCAATAACATGGGAGTGCTGCTCTCGAAGACCAATGTGCTGGATTCCGCCGCACTATACTTTCTTCAGGCGTCTGGGCGGGTCCCATCTGCTGATGCGGCTATGTCCAATATGTATGCCCTGTACACCCATGACAACCTGCGGATCAGCAAAGACAGCCTGGAGCAGTTCATGCGCGCAACCGAACGATATCCTGCGGAAAACAACCTAATGGTGACGGCAGCGAAAAACGGATATGCGAACATGCCGCTACACCACCAGATACATTTTGGCAGTGGGATTACCAGGGATAGGCTGGTGTACAATTTCAACGCAATTTTGTACCAACACGAAAAAATTGATTCTTCGCAGTGGCTCGCTTTCCGGACGTTTTATGACAATGCCAACTCGGGGTTTTTCAAAGACGAGATGGAATATGCATTTGCACTGGCATACGCAAAAAGCGGGCGTAGCATAGCTGCCATGCGCATCTTTAATGTGCTCAATAGAGCCGATTCTTATGGCTACAGGAAGTACGACCTGGTGATGGCGCAGTACCTGATGAAATACGGAGCCTACCTCCAGGCGCTGGACTACTACCGGGATACGTATCGCTTTTACGGAGCCAACATCCTCGCCGAAATGGCCTTTGCCCTTATGGAAAGTGGATACTGGCAGGATTCTGAGGAAATCTGGCAGGCTGTAGCGCAGAGCGATGAGCAGGTACTGACAGAAATAGCCCGGGAAATGATCGCTTTGTGCCGTATGGAAA
>CAYUJK010000031.1:2485-17017 GCA_964444895.1 uncultured Roseivirgaceae bacterium | reverse complement strand
TCGGGCTCCTTCCCTTTCTGCAAAATGGTAATTGACCCCGCTGGCTCATCATCCATTTTGAAAGAAACACGGGCAACCCGCTCGCTGGAGCTGGTATTCGCAGAGGTGGAAACTGTCATTTGGTCGGAGGCCTTTGAGGAAGTACCAATGGAAATGGAACACCAATCCTGATCGGAAGATGCTGCCCAACGGCTGCCATTCATCGATATTGAGACGGTAGCTTGTCCGCCATCGGCATTGAAGTTAATGGAATCGGTGCTCAACTCGAAAACCGGATCTTCAGGCAGTCGCTCCTCTTTGCTATCGCATGAAACAAACGAACTGAATGTCAAAACTGAAAAAAGCAATAAAAACAATCTCATTATATATTGTATTTGGAATTTAAAATCCGGCGGCAAGCAAAGCCCGCCACCGGACTTAAGTTAACCTAGATAATTCACACTAAAATTCTTAAATGTGTGCCGTGGCAATGCGTAGCTATTTTCTATTAGCTGACTTTTGCTGTTCCACACATTCAGGTCTTTCCTACCTGATCTTTACTACCCTGATATTATCAATCGCTGCATTCAAGCCGGTAGCAGTAGTTTGACTGCCGATATTCATGGTTTGGATAGCGATGGCAGACACGCCTGTATCGCCAATAAGATCTGCTATACTCGCGGCGGCCTCTTCACCGCCCCATCCTTTGTAAAATGCGGAAAGCGGAAAGGAGACAGTTCGCCAACCATCGGTACTGTAAGGAGCCGTAGTGCCTCCTGCACCTTTCCAGGGTTCGTAGAAAGCCCTGTAGTCATTATGTTCGCTGGAAATAAAGAGCGTGCCCCCATTCCAATCGTCTGCCACGTAAATCTCAAACTTGACTGCCCAGTTGTTCAATGGATCACTCACATTCGCCTCTGGCACCCAGGTAACGGGATCAAGAATAGCAATGCGCCCGCCGTTCCAGGCTTGCCAATCCCACGGAGCCAACTGATCGTTTTGAAGAATGGCATAACTTCCTTTATTTCCCGGAAATGCCGTGGGATCATCGTCCACTGTAGCGCCGGAACCACCCCATCCAATGGGGCTGATGTCATCAAAATTGCACAAAACACCCGTGGTCTGGTCATTCACGTTATACAGCGTGGTAAAAGACCCTGCCGGTGTAGTGACCACAAGGGGTCCGCTTTCTGATAAAGCTGGCACTGTCAATTCGATCGATGAGCCGTTTGTAGCTACGTCGAAAGATGACACTGACGCCCCGGCAAACGTGATGCTCTCAACCGAAACAAAATTATTTCCGAAAACACGGACTACATCACCTTCGTTGGGGTTTTCATTGGAAATACTTGTAACAATCGGCGGCCCCAAAATCTTGATAGTATAAGTTCCTGTGCCCACCCTGTTGGTGTAGCTAATCATATCGACCAACTCGTCATCTGAACCCGAGAGATCATCCGGCACTTGTACTACCGCGCTTGTATCAGAATATTCTACATTAGCTAAATCAACGGCGACACCCTGAAATGTGATCTCGGTCGCATCTTTGAGGTTGTATCCCACCAAGTTAATTTGCTGGCCCGGGAATATTACATTCACGATGGTATCGTTGGGTGAAGCTTCGTGATTTCTCACATGAGAAATAATGGGTGCTCCCACGATCTCTATGGTGTAGGTAGCCATTCCTCCTTCGCTAAACACGGTAATTTCGTTTACCCTATCAGCTGGCACTGAAGAAAACGGTATCTCAGGCACCTGAACCACGATGCTCTCGTCAGTAAACAGGGTGTGGTTAGTGGTGGCCAGGGTGCTGCCAAAGAGTACTTGCGTCACGCTACTCAGGTTTTTCCCTAACACTACTACCCATTGGCCGGTGTTTAAGCTCTGTATTACGGTATCATCTGGTGTTGCCGCATAGTTCCGAACATCAGTGATAACGGGAGGACCTATCTCATTCTCTTCGCATGCAGAGAGAAATAAGACCACCGCCGCCAGAAACAAAAGTGGCATAAAACGAATGTGATTATATCTTATAGTTGTCATAGCTATTTCCTTTAATATTTAGAATGAATAGGGTACGGGCTCTTCTGCTAGCTTCGGATTCGCCGTTATTTCCGATGAGGGCAACGGAAACGTAAATGTGCTGGCTGTTGCCGGAGTGATGATTCCGTACGGTTCACGTGGTGTAGCCACACCCTCTTCATAGGTGAAAGGTACACGCTCACCGCTATTCAGAATCTCAATGGCCTTTTCCGGGTTGTAGTAAGAAAGTCGCACCAGGTCATTCCAAAAATGGCTTTCTGCTGCCAGCTCAATCCTTCTTTCGTTTATTAGTAAGTCGATGTCAATGGACGCCACCGGGTCTAAACCAGCCCTTGTTCGCACTTCATTAAAGTAAAATAGCGCATCGGCATCTGACGTGGTAGCATTATTGCCAAGAATAGCCTCCGCATATACCAGGTAAACATCCGCAAGTCTTAACAATGCATTGTGTTCCACCGATGATGTCAAAGTCATTGTTGGCGAATTGTTATCCACATTGGTACCGATAATATGCTTTTTCAAGCCCGCATCGCCGGCATACGTGAATCCGCCTCCAGCGGCATTTAGCTCGGGGTAATAATCGCCCCGGAGCATGAAAGTTGCCTTGCGCCTGATGGAGTCTTCGGGGGTATACAGTTCGTAAAGATCGATGGTGGGCTGAATAAGGAACCACCCTGCTTCTCCATTGGGAGATATTTCTACACCTCCGGGAGAATATATTTGCAACATGTTTCCCTCCAACCAGCCAGTGCCTGGCGCCCACTGAAGCGCAAACAGGGATTCGGGATTATCGTTATGCTCTGCTTTGAAAAGGTCTGCATAGTTGTCCATCAATTCCAGGCCGCTCAATTTGCAGACGTTCCCAGCATATCGTTTGGCACTGTCGAGGCGTGCCTGGTTACGAACACCGGAGCCTTCAGGATCATATCCCGCCCAGGTCAAATACACTTTGCCCAGCATTCCTTGTGCAGACCAGGTAGTGAGTCTACCCTTCGTGTCGCTCTGGGGAAGGTTATAAGCTGCGTAAGTAAGGTCATTGATGACAAATTGATACACGTCATCCACGTGATTCCTGCGCACCAGGGGCGAATTAATCAACAGGGTATTATCCTCAACAATGGGAACAGCGCCCCACAGCAAGGCGAGGTTGTAGTACGCAAATCCTCGTATAAACCGAGCCTCGGCAATGGCGGCATTCTTGTTAGCCTCTGGAATCGTAGCCGGAGCTTTTTCATTGATCGAATTAATGGTCGTATTGCAGTGCGCAATGATGTTGTACATGGACTTCCAGTTGGAAATCATAATTTCATTCAGCCCGGTGACCGAAAACGTATTCAACTGAACGGCATCACCCCACCAGCCTACGGCCATATTACCACTAAGCACTTCTCCAACCGGCAGGTAGCAATTGTAGTTCCAATCGCCCCAGGGCGAACCTCCGTACAAAGCGGCTGTGGCCAGCCTCAAATCGCCCGGAGTTTGGTAAAAGTTTTCCGCGCTTATCTGCGACAAAGGCGGCCTTTCCAGAAAATCCTCCCCACAGGAAGCCAATACGCCGGCCAACGCGAGGAATGAACAGAATATTTTTAGTATCGATTTCATATCTTATTTTCTAATTTTTAAAATTTCAGATAGTGCCTTCGATCCACTTGTGACGGAATGAGGCATTTCAAATCTGCTTTTTATTTGCTCAAAGTGATGTTTAAGCCGACCGTGAATGTGCGAGGCTGCGGATAGAAGCCACTGTCAACACCGGCATTCAGCGGATCCCATGAGCCAATTTCCGGATCCATGCCTTTATAATTTGTGATGATAAAAGCATTGGAAACATTTACATAAGCCCTCAGCGAGCCTATGTAGACTTTTTGAAGGAGTGATTCGGGAAAGGTATACCCCAATGAAATGCTTCTACATCGTATGAAAGAGGCATCTTCGATAAACTTATCCGAGTTCCTGTTGTTGTCGTTGGTATTGTCATTTCTGATTCCTGGTATTTTAGTATCAGGATTAACAACATACACATTATTGATATCGGTATCTGATCCCTCAGGATCGATCAATTCCAGCTTTGCGTAGTTGTTGAGTTCTCTCAGATAGCCGAAGCTTGTGCCCGGGTACTCGCCATTCACACGCAGTTGATTGAACACCTTGTTGCCATAGTTGGCATTGAAAAAAACATTCAAGTCAAAATTGCGGTAGGAAAAAGTATTGTTGAGCCCTATTTGATACTTGGGAATCGGGGATCCGAGAAAGGTTTGGTCCCGCTCATCTATGACGCCATCGCCGTTGAAATCTCGAAACTTCAGGTCGCCGTACCAAATACTACCGCCGGATGCTCCTACAGGCAATTCTTCACCATTTCTCGTGGGCAAAGCGTGCGTCTCGAAATCCTCTGCCGTAGCAAACACCCCTTCTACTACATAACCATAGAATTCGCCAATTGATCGGCCAACGACCGTCTTGCTATACTCCCTGTCTAAGGATGCCCCGTCCGTATTGAGTTTTAATACTTCATTGATGTTCCGCGATACGGTCAGGTCTGTTTTCCACGAAAAGGACTTTCCGCTGACGTTAACCGTGCTGATGGAAAAATCAAACCCCTTGTTGTTGATGGTACCTACGTTGACATAAGGCGCATCCAACGAACCGGGAGAGTATCCAATGGCGGTGCCTGAGTACATGGGTAGAGGAATTTGCATCAACAGTCCATCGGTTCTTCGGTTGTAAAAATCGACAGAGAAGTTGATACGCCAGTTAAAAAAGGTGCCATCGAGGCCCACGTTAGCGTATTTGGTCGTCTCCCATTCCACGAATGGGTTTGCTACGTTTTGCGTAAGCTGAGCTACGCCAGTAAGGCCCGTGGGAATGGTAGCTAAGGTAGATGTGTAGGCATAGTCCCTTACGTTTTGATTGTTTGTCAATCCGTAGCCCGCGCGCAGTTTCAATTCATTTACCTGGCTAACACTTTTCAAAAATTCGTTGTTCATTTTCCACGCAAACGCGCCGGAATAGGTAGTTACCCAACGGTTTCCGGCCGCAAATTTGGAAGAACCGTCCGTACGAATATTACCGGTAAGCAAATATTTATCATTAAATCCAACATTTAAGCGACCGAAGTAAGACTCCTGGGCGCTGTGGCCTTTGCTGCCTGAGTTGATCGCTGTGGTAGGATCGCCGGCGCTGATCACCTGTACGTTGTTTGAGGGGAAATTCGTACGGCTCGTACTTGTGTTCTCCGTTGTGCTCAATTGTGCCTCATGCCCCGCCATCACATTGGTATTGAGAACACCGGCAAATGTGCGGTCATACGTGAGGTAGTTCCTTATCGTAGTATAGAGGCTTTGGGAATAATCAAACGAAGCGCTATTGATGGTTCTTTCTACCAGGCCCATCTTGTAGGTAGGAGAAAATTTATCTTGCGTTGCCACCGAAAAACTTCCCGTTACCTCATTTCTCAATACCAAATCACGGGTGAATGAAATCTCGGCATACGCGTTGCCAATAAACTGATTCCTTTCTACTTCATCTTTGTTGATAAGGGCTATGGCATAAGGGTTTACCGTGCTGTTCACCCAACCATTCGGATTGAAAGCGCCTCCCCAACTGCCATCTGCGTTCGTTACGGGAATATCGGGAGTTTGACTGAGCGCCGTATTGATCACATTAGAACTTGAACTATTCACATTCTCTTTAATGTTAGCCAGTTGAAGGCTGGTGCCGATCTTCAACCAATTGGTGGTCTTGTTGTCAAGATTTAACCGTACAGACATTCGTCTGAAATCGGATCCAAGGGCAATTCCTTCTTGCTTGAAATATGAGCCGGAAAGAAGGTACTGCGTTCTTGTATCGCCTCCATTTACGGTCACGGTGTGATTAGTCATGGGAGCGTTTCTGAAGAGTTCTCCCTGCCAGTCAGTACCCTCGCCCAAGTATTCAGGGTTGGCAAATTCTGGCCGGGCATCAAATCCCCAGCCCAATCCGGTATTTCTTTCATTTATAAAAGTGGCATACTCTCGCAGGTTCATTACAGGAAGCTTCTTTGGCAGCTGTTGAAAACCAGTATAGAATTCATAGGAAATACTGGGGGGTGCTTCCCGTCCTCGCTTTGTGGTGATAACGATTACCCCGTTGGTAGCTTGCGATCCGTAAATAGCCGTAGCCGAAGCGTCTTTTAGCACGTCTATGGTCTCTATTTCTGAAGGATTAATGGCTGCCAGAGGGTTTGTGCCTGTGCCCAGCGTGGCTGTGGGACCCATGATAATGCCGTCGACTACGTATAAGGGCCCGGAAGACCCGAAAGACGACAATCCCCTCACCTGGACAGATACCGCCCCACCTGGCTGCCCGGAAATCTGCTGAACGACCAGTCCGGGAATTTTTCCCTGAAGCGCCTGGTCAAACGTTACGGGATTGGTAGCGCGAAGGTCATCGCCCGTAACGGACGATATCGAACCTGTGATGTCTGCCCGCTTTGACGTACCATAGCCGATCACCACAATTTCATCCAGGGCAGTGATATCCGGCATTAGGGTCATCTCAATGAAATTTCTGCCTCCTACTCCAACCTCCTCTGAGATGTAGCCTACAGAACTAAAGACAAGTACATCATTCTCAGAGCTAACCGATAATTTGAAAGCTCCGTTAACATCGGTTACGGTTCCGGTGCTGGTTCCTTTTACCACTACGGTAACGCCCAGCAACAGCTCGCCGTCTGAGCCTGACTTGACCACACCGGATACCGGAATGTCTTGCCCAAAAACAGGGACTACCCATAGCCCCGTGAACATGGCGACGAGAAGCCCCCGGAGTCCGGCGCTTCGCCATTTCACACATACTAAGTTTCGTAATTGTTTTCTCATATACATAGCTTTAGATGACTATTACAATGATTTAAAAATCATTCTATTGACATTGCTAATGTATTAGTTATCAGGCGGGAAGAGGGTTCGCTATGTGTTCAATGAGGGTAGCTGAGGTTTTATTTGACGGCGTCTTTGGAAAACAGCCGTTACTTCAGCCCAAAGAAGGGAAATAGAGTAAAGGAAGAAGTGTGCTGTACCCGTGTTTGCTGAATGAGAAGGTATAAGGAGTTCAAGTAGCCTGACAGATTAAACGCAAGAATCGTTGGTGTAAAGTCAATTCCCTCTTCTTATTCTAATCAAACCTTTCTGAACAACTGTGAATGCGTCGGGTAACTCACTTAGATGTTCCAAAATGAGTGGACAATCGAAATGTAGTTTTCTTAATCCTTCGACAATACTTCTGTCGACACCTTCGTCAGCCAAAAACTTCACCGGGCAATCGGGTAAATTTTCTCACTTTTTAAAGTTTCCGCCGCAAAGGTCAAGGCCGCAAGGATAGCGTCTTTGGTAAGCCTGGGGTAGGAGGTTAAAAGATTCTCAATGGACTCTCCTGCTGCCAGCGACTCAACAATCAACTCTACGGTAAGCCGTGTTCCTTTTATAATGGGTTTACCCATCATAATTTTAGGATTGATTTCGATGAATTGTGAGATATCCATTTTCCATTTCTTTTTCCAAACAAAGCTAAAAACTATTTTTGCATTTTTAAAACCGCTATCAATAGTTAAGCAAACTTATCCTTTAGTACTATCCAGGCTTCTCAAGTATTCGGAAGGAGAAATACCAAATTCGTGTTTGAAATTGATGGTGAATCTTTTTGGAGAGTTAAAACCTACATTATAAGCTACTTCCGCTATTTGCAATTGGCTTTTCTCCAGCAATTGCCGGCCTCGCTTCAGACGAACTGTGCGGATAAATTCGGCTGGTCCTTTGCCCGTGATGCTCATCAGCTTTTTGTATAGATGACTTCTGCTAAGCCCTACGGCGCTGCCGAGTTCTTCTACCGAGAATTCTGTGTCGCTAATATGCTCCTCCACCACTTTGATCGCCTTCTCAATGAGTTGCTCATCCAAAGGAGTAATGGTGATTTCACTGGGAGAGATATCCATCTTTTGGCTAAACGACGCATGGCACTTTTCCGTCCACTCCAGAAATTTGCGAATGCGCAATTTTAGCAGATTGAAATTGAAGGGTTTGGTGAGGTAATCATCAGCCCCCATTTCCAATCCTTCCATTTTATATTCTTCGGCCGTCCGGGCTGTGAGAAGTATCACCGGAATATGAGACCATTGAATGTTTGTTTTTATCCGGTTGCACAGCTCTGTCCCATTCATTACGGGCATCATGATATCGCTTACTACCACAGTAATGTCGTGCTTCTTCAACAGCTCTACTGCTTCCTGGCCATTGTAAGCAACCAACACCGTGTATTCGTCCGAAAGGCTATCGGCCATGAATTCGCAAAAATCTTTATTGTCATCAACAAACAACAACACAGGCTGTGTGGAAAGGAGTTGTTCCTCTTCCTTTTCGATAAGATCATCCACAGACACTTCTTTTGGATTCAACTCCTCGGCTTCTCCCATCTTGATGACGGGTAACGTAAAGGTGAATATGCTTCCGTGTGGCAAATTGTCTTTTATCGTAATAGCGCCGCCGTGCATTCGCACGTATTCGCTCACGATGTGTAGCCCTATACCGCTGCCGGTCTTGTCCGTGGCCTGAGGTCCCTGGTAGAACTGCTCAAAAATGTGGGCTTTATGTGTATCGTCTACGCCAGGGCCCGTGTCTGCTACGTTTACTCCTACCCTTTCTCCCTCCTGAAAAAGATGAACGGTGATCATTCCTCCAGCCGTAGTAAATTTAAAAGCATTGGAGAGCAGGTTCAGCATGATCTTTTGCACCTTCTCCGGATCAAACTGGGTGGACAAGCTTGGCATTTCGCTGGAAAACGAAAACCCCATTTTGCGTTCAACGGCGTACACATGAAAGGGTACACAGATGTCTTTCACAAAGTTGACGACATCTCCTTGTCGTAAATGAAGGGCCTCCGCATTTGCATCCAGCTTCCGAAAGTCGAGCAAGGAATTGATCAGCGACAGTAGTTGCTCTGCATTTTTGTTAATGGTAGTCAGCTTTTTGCGCAGTCTTTCGTCCAGTTCTTCGCCCAGGATGCTTTGCAAGGGAGTGGTGATCAGGGTGAGCGGCGTACGCAGGTCATGGCTCACATTGGTGAAAAACCTCAGCTTCATTTCGTTGAGGTTGATTTCCTGTTCGCGCTCCATCAGTATTCTTTGCTTTTCCAGCCGGGCAAGATTTCGTTTGCGCGTTTTGTAGATAATAAATAAAAGGAGGCCTAAGCCCAGGAAAATGTACAAGACCATTGCCCACCGCGACAAGTAGAAAGGCGGTGTAACGGTAATATTCAAAACCGAAGCCTCGTCGTTCCACACACCATCGCTGTTACAGGCTTTTACATAAAGGCGGTAGTCACCCGGAGTCAATGAAGAAAAAGTAATCTTATTTTCTGTAGTAGTAATCCACTGGTCGTTGAATCCTTCAAGGTTATAGGCATATTTCACCTTATCGGCGTGTAGCAGATCTCCGGTAGTGAATTGTATCGAAATAAGCTTATCGCTATGCTGGAAAGTCAAAGAATCCGTTTGCTCGATAGCACGATGGAGTATTTTATTCCCATTGTAAATGGAGTCCACTTTTATATTTGTATTTCCCACACTCAAACCCGCGAAGGTAACATTGACCGGCGGCCGGTTTTTTTCTGCCATTTTATTTGGGTTAATGATAGAAAACCCTTCCGTACCTCCCAACAGGATATCCCGGTTGCGGAGCTTACACACGGCATGATTATTAAAATAACTGTTCCTGAAGCCGTCTTTGGCCGTGAAATTCCTGATAGAAAAGCTTAGCACCTCCTGCTCATCGCGTTTTGCAGAAAGTACCGATAGGCCATTACTTGTCGGTACCCAGGCATTCCCATAGTCATCTTCTACAATACCACGGATATTATTATCCGCGAGGCCATTGCTTTCATTGATAAAATAGAGTGTGTCTTTCTTAGTATCCCACAGGGTGAGGCCTCCGGGATGCCCCAGCCACAAATTCCCCTGCCGGTCTTTATATATGCTGGATACGACCATCTGTTGAAAATGCATTGTGCCACGCGCATTCCCTACATGAATAACACAGGAACCAGTAGAAATATCGACTACATGAAGCCCGTACACCGTGCCTATATAGAGCTTATCTCCGCCGTCATAGTGCATATCCAATGGATGCTCCATCTCTTCACACACCTTCATAAGCGCATTCATACTCCCATTTTCACTGCGCAAACATTGAATTCCTCCTCCTAAAGTAGCCATCCACAGGTTTTGGTAGCGGTCTTCTTTCAGGCTCCATACATTATCTGAGGCCAGCTTGCTGTTGCTCGTCGTAAAGTGGCTGAATTTTCCATTTTCATAGCAAAACAGACCATCCATGTAGGTGCCAATCCAAATACGGCCCTTTTGGTCTTCGAGCAACGACACGATAACACCGCTCTGCAAAGGCAACTTTTTTATTTCACTGTGCGCAGATTTTTCCTTGATGAACAGGCCGTTTCCATCGGTGCCCAGCCAGATGTTTCCCCGGCTGTCTTCTAATATGACGCTGACGTCCCTGCATTGTGGGTGTTCCACATTCACGATATTGTGAAAGCTATGATGGTAATAGGAAATACCTTTTTTATTGTGCCCTATCCACATGATTCCGTTGTCATCGCGATAGAGGTATCCTACATTATTAGAGGCAATGGAAAAATCGGCTTTAGGGTCCTCCAGCAGATTGGTGAGTTCCTCATTGCTCTTGTCGAATATGAACAGTCCACTGTGATCGGTACCTATCCAGATGCGGCCGTTTCCGTCGTCCTCTATGGTCAATACTCTGTTTCGCTGGGTGCTCGTAACAGAACTCAGGAGCAGCTTTTTCCAATGAGAATCAGGCTGCTGCCGGTAATAAATCAAGTCTGTTTGACCCGAAAAAAGCCACAATCCGCCACGGTTATCCACATGAATGAGGTTATAGACCTCCGGCCTGAAAATATTTGCATCCTGCAAATCCACTACCTTCTGGACGCCGGTGCCTTTGTCCATTTGCCATAAAATTCCCGGCTTCAGGATGCCGTAGATGGTTTTACCATCGTCGCTTAGTTCTACAGACACCGCTTCTTCTATCCGCGTTTGCAGGTTGTAGCCTCGCAATTTCTTTCTGCGGGTATTATAAAGAAACACATGCTGGCCGGTAAATACCAACAGATCCTTTTTTTGGTCTATATAGACTTTATAATTCCGCTCTACCTGAATGCCAAGGGTTCTTAAATATCCGGGCACATCTGTGATAAAATTATCCTTTTCACGATTGTACACCATGTAGGTATGGCTGCTAATCCAGATGTCGCCCAAGCCATCTTCCTGCAGTTCCCAAATATTGCCGAACGACATGGCCTGTGGCTCCCCTGGATTTGTCTTGTATATCTTAAAATCGTAGCCGTCGTAGCGATTAAGCCCTGATTCGGTACCAACCCATAAAAAGCCGTAACTATCTTTCAAAATGGTGCGCACATCGCCATTGGAAAGTCCGTCTTGGGTACTGAGGTGGTGAAATACATAGGAAGACTGCCCTCGCCCACAAACCACGGCCATGGCAACGATAACAAGCGTGAAGTAGATTTTTGTGCTTACTCTCATGGCAAGGGCTCACATTATTGATAATTGAACACTCTAAATTAGGAAAAATGCCGTTGTGGTAGTTTCCTCTTTACCGATTATTAGGGTGTATTATGTGTTGAATATAGTGCTCCGATGTTTCGTGGGGGATTTTTGATGCTTTGTGATGTAGTGTTGCTTATGCTATCTGGGGCTGAAAGTTGGGGTTGAGTTTTCTGGTATAATCTGACTCCAGTTTTATTGAGCAAATTCTATTACGTCAGTTAAAACTGACGGCAATAGATAAATCCCCTGGTAATAGAGCCAGCTACCTATTGCAGTTCGGCCTCAGCCAACTGCAACTTTCCAAAAGTTTGGTTACAGATTACCCAACAACTTTCCAGGTGTTGATATCTCGATCAGAAGTCATCACTTGATAAATCCTACAACTTAACCACCTGCTCCTTCCCATCATAGCTCACCCTTTTCCCTTTAGCGTCGTATTCAAATGCCTGTGGTGATTCCTGGCTTACGGGTACGATGACAAAAGTGCGATGCTCCAACATTCCATTAAACTCTCCTTTCCGCTCACCAATGGTTAATGTTCCCCCGGCCTCGTCATAGTCGAAACTGATAGTGGAGTAGTCCCCATTTTCATAGTTGTAGTTTACCCCTTCGTCCTCGTACAGGGTAAAGCTGCCGTTCTGCCCGCGGTATACATAAAGGACAATGGTTTCTGCCGGCTTCTCATCGCTGTACTGGATTTCAGGCCCTACGGGAATGATGGCGCCTTCGCGGATGTACAGTGGAATCCGGTCATAGGGAGCATCAACCTTCAACTTCTGTCCTCCCCGTGTTACTTGCCCCGTATAGAAATCGTACCAGTTCGTTCCTTCGGGAAAATAGACCTCCCGGCTACGCGCCTGGTATTCATAAACCGGGCACACCATCAACGCGGGACCAAACATAAACTGGTCGCCCACAGCTTCTACCGTTTTATCACTTGGAAAATCCATGACCAGCGGGCGCATAATGGTGTAGTCGTCGAACCAGGTCATCCCGGCCATGGTGTAGATGTAAGGCATGAGCCGGTAGCGCAGCGTAGAATAATACAATATAGATTGATAGGCGGGATGCCCCTGCGGCGCAATATGCCAGGGTTCGCGGAAAGGAAACTGCCCGTGAGCCCTAAACAAGGGGGTAAAAGTGCCAAACTGGTACCAACGGGCATTCAATTCCCGCCATTCCTTGTAGTCCGCATTTTCTTTCCCGCTTTGGTCGAACTCCTGTTGTGCAGCCACGTAGCGGTCTTCTACACAAAAGCCTCCAATATCCATAGTCCAATAAGGAATACCACTCATAGCGAAGTTGAGTCCGGCGGAGATCTGTGCTTTCATGTCTTCCCAGCGCGTGCCAATATCGCCACTCCACGTAGCAGTAGAATAGCGCTGCAAGCCGGCAAATCCCGACCGGGTTAGTAGAAATACCCGTTTGTTAGGCGCTACATCGCGTTGGCCTTCATAAATCGCTTCCGCATTCATCAGGGCGTAGGCATTAAAGTACGCCGTAGAAGGCCCCAGGGCGGTAGGGCCACAAAGCGCTTTTCGATATTCCATGTCGGTGCAGTCGAGGATGTTCGGTTCGCTGGCATCCATCCACCAGGCGTCTATTCCCAAGGGATAGTAGTGTTCGTACATCTGGTTCCAGAACAGCTTCCTGGCGCCGGAAGAATACGCATCATAGAACGATCCCACATAACCAGGCCCCACCCAGTCGCGGATGCTGTCTTTCACGGCTTGTTTATACATCCAACCCTTTTCATCAAACTCCTTGTAATGCTCGGTGGTCACATAAAACTTAGGCCACACCGAGATCATCATTTTCCCGTTCATCGCATGAATGGAATCTACCATTCCCTTTGGATCGGGAAAACGGGTTTCATCAAACTCATGGCTTCCCCATTCGGCTTCCCGCCAGTGATTCCAGTCGAGCACAATGTTGT
This sequence comes from uncultured Roseivirgaceae bacterium, assembly GCA_964444895.1. Classification (GTDB taxonomy): domain Bacteria; phylum Bacteroidota; class Bacteroidia; order Cytophagales; family Cyclobacteriaceae; genus CAJXNP01. Next base: position 3,428 of record CAYUJK010000031.1, on the reverse strand, counting down.
CGATGGGGATTTTACGGTCCCTGAATTCTTTCAGGGTGCCGACGATTTCATCTTGTGTTTTGTACCTTTCACGGCTCTGCCAGAATCCCATTGCCCATTTTGGCATGATCTGCGATTTCCCCGTAAGGGTGCGGTATCCCTTTATGATTTCGTCCATGGAGTCGCCATATACAAAATAGTAGTCGAGCTTCTTGTTCATTTCGCTCCACCACACATGACTGTTTTGTTCTTCGCCCGTTTGCGGAGTCTGAACACGCAAACCGAAATACGACTTCCCGCCGTCCGGTTTCCACTCCACGCGCAACGGCACTTTCTTTCCCTCCTCCAATTCAAACGTAAACTTGTAAGCATTGGGGTTCCAGGCTGTTCTCCATCGTTCGGGAACTACTAATTCGTTATTCAGGTACACTTTGACATACCCCGCATAGTACAAGATGAAGCGATACACCCCACCTTCGGATGCTTCAATGGCACCGTCATACGTCACAGTGGCGCCCTTCAGGGGCAAGTTCTCGGGCAGGTTCTTAATCGCTTTAATGTCTTCAAAAAAAAGTGAATCTTCTTTGCGCACAAGCATGGGAAGCTCCTTGGATTGCGACAAGTAGGTTCCTGTTACGCCTCCAGGTTTTCCTTCTTTGTCATAAAGCGTAAACACCCTGTTCAGTTGCTGGTACTCCCGGCTGTCGCCAAAGCGGCTTAGCGCATAGCTGTCCCACAAAAGGCCGTAGTTTTTATTGGAAACGATAAAAGGCACAGATACCTTGGTATTGTATTGAAACAACTCTTCGCTTTTCCCTTTGTAGTTAAATTCATCTGACTGATGTTGCCCCAGGCCATAAAAAGCTTCGTCTGCCGGAGAATCGAATATTTGCCGTACGGAATATCCTTTTGTTCCTTCTACTTCAATCGGTGAAAAAGTTCTACCTCCACCTGGTTTTTCTGC
>CAYUJK010000031.1:0-2385 GCA_964444895.1 uncultured Roseivirgaceae bacterium | reverse complement strand
GCCCAGGGCATTTCTGCTGGCCATTAGTGTGATTTCCTTTTTATGAAAAAGCGGATCGAAAAACGTAAAGTCGCCCTGGAACAGACCAATAAAGACAATCTTTCCGCCGTGCGCCACATAATCGAATGTGTTTTTCATCGACTGAGGATTGCCTGTGGCATCCATCACCACCGTAGGCAAATCGCCAGCAAACACTTCTCGTATTTTTTCTACTACATCTCCCGTTTTTGCATTGACAATCCCATCTACATTCATCCGTACTTTACAGAAGCTGAGCCGCTCCTCATTGACATCCATGACCACCACCTGCGCTCTCCGGGTTTTCGCAAATTGTATGGCTGCCAGTCCTATGGGGCCGGCGCCGATCACCAGCACCAGGTCGTCTTCGCGTATGTCGGCACGATTTACTGCGTGGCAGCCAATTGCCAGCGGCTCGATGAGTGCGAGCTGGTCGTAGCTAAGGCTCGCGGATTTGTGCAGGTACTTTGCCGGCAGCTTAATTCTTTCCCGCATTCCACCGTCTTCGTGTACTCCAAAAACAGAGATGTTTTCCCCGCAATTGGTCTTTCCCCTCCTCACCGCCTGGTCCTCCTTGTAGTTAAAATAGGGTTCCACCGAACATTTATCGCCCACCGATACGTTCTTGACATCAGCTCCTACCTCTATCACTTCCACACCTAACTCGTGGCCGAGTATCCTGGGGTAGGAGAAAAATGGCTGGTTTCCATGATAGGCATGCATGTCCGTGCCGCATATCCCAATCCGGTGGACCTTCAACAAGGCTTCATCCGGCTCCAATGCCGCGGCGATTTCTGTCTGAATATATTCCAGCTTTCCTGGTTCTTTTAAAATGATGGTATTCAACTTATTATACTTTTAAATCTCTTGTTCATGACAGCTCATTTCACTCGGAAAACTTCCACCAGTCAAAATACATAATCTTGCTCGGCGCCTTCCCTTTAAATACAAAATAGAGATCGTGAATGCCCGACACGTTCTCCACTTCTGTGGACACCAATGCCCACCGGTCGCTGCCACCGGTTAGTGGCACATTCACGGTGCCGAGTAGTTTTCCATCCGCAGCGCCAAGCCGTACCTCCAGGGAAACATTGCCATTGTGGGTGGTGCCAACGCGTGCGGTAAATTGGGAAGGCCCGTTTTCGCGGAAGTCAACATCCCTCACGCGGATATATGCATCATTTCGCATAGCCGTGATAAATACGCCTGCCCCGTCGTTCTCCATCGCTTTGACGCCTTCCGACCAGGCGATGGTTTCCGCTTCTGTCATCTGGTAGGGATTAAGGGTATTCAGTCCCTTCTCGATCCCGCTGGTCATGTTCATCTGCACAATGGCGCCGTCGCTTTTGAACTCCGCTTCCTCCACACACACCGAACGGGTGAAACCGCCCCCACCCGGCAATGCGCCGTTGTGATAGAAGAAATAAGTCTTGCCCTTAAAATCGATGATTCCGGGATGATTGGTAAACGCGCCTCCCTGTGTAGGCATCACCACGCCCTGGTATTTCCATGGACCTGTGGGACTTTCACCGGTGGAGTAGCCGATATGTTCGGAGATCGGGCCCGCTGCAAAAAACAGATAATAAATGCCGTTTCGCTTGTACAACCAGGGGCCTTCCTCGTAGGTAGTAGGCCTGCGGGGGTCTTCCTTTCCTATGCGTTTGCCAAAGGCTTCTATAGTGTTGGGAAATTGGGTGATCTCTCCCTGGTAGGAGATCATGTCCTCATTCAATTTTACATAGTAGCACACCGGATTGCCCCAGTACAGATAGGCCTGGTTGTCATCATCAATGAAAACGGCAGGGTCAATATCGGCCTGGCTGTTGGAGATCAAGGGCTTTCCCAGGGGATCCCTGAAGGGTCCGTACGGGCTATCGGCTACAGCCACACCAATACCGTTCTTTCCATCGCGCGCAGTGATGGGCACATACATATAAAACTTACCATTCCGCGCTATGGCCGCAGGCGCCCAGGCATTTCTCCCTGCCCATTCGAAGTCTTTGTAATGCAGCACCGTACCATGATCCGTCCAGTTCACCATATCCTCAGTGGTGTACAGCCTCCAGTCGTCCATGGTAAACCAGGTAGACTCCTCTTCGTCATGTGAAGTGTAGAGATACACCTTGCCATCGTAAACCATTGGCGCCGGGTCGGCGGTGTAGTTGGTTTGGATGATGGGGTTTTGCGCTCTAACCTGCATAGTGCCCATACCTGAAACAAGCATGGACAATGTGAGTATTCGGTAAAAAAAATTCATTGTTTATCTCGATTTTTATTTAATAAATTTCCACCAGTCAAAATAAAATAGATCCTTTTCTCCCCTGAAGACGAAATACACATCATGAACTCCCTTGATGTTTTTATTTA